>JBLMYH010000108.1:0-14872 GCA_050258175.1 Hyphomicrobiaceae bacterium | reverse complement strand
AGCGCAGTTGCACGGCGGTCGACACTTTGTTGACGTTCTGCCCGCCGGGCCCCGAGGCGCGCACGAAGTCCTCCTGGATTTCGCGTTCGTCGAGTTCGATCTGGGCGTTGACCCGGATCATCTCGAGTGCTTGGTGCTCACCACTTCACCACGTGCACGTTGTTGAGCGTGCGTCCGAGGAAGCGCTCGCCGATGGTCTGGAAGCGCAGCGGCACGTCGGTGACATAGAAGTCGTAGCGCGGCTGGGCATGGCCGGGGTTGGCGAGCTTCTTTTCGGCGAGGACCGCGGCGACCTGTTCGGCCATGGCTTCGGCGGAGTCAACCAGCGCGACCTCATCGCCGACGACCTGGCGCAGCAGCGGCTTCAGCAGCGGGTAATGCGTGCAGCCGAGCACCAGGGTGTCAATGTGCTCAGCCATCAGCGGCTTCAGGTAATCCTGCGCGGTCAATCGAGTGACCTCGTGGTCGAGCCAGCCTTCCTCCACCAGCGGCACGAACAGCGCGCAGGCCTGCGAATGGATGCGCGAGTCGGGCGCATAGTCGTGGATGGCGCGCGCGTAGGCGTTGCTGTTGATGGTGGTGGGGGTGCCGATGACGCCGATCTTCTTGCCGCCGCGCGCCGACACCGCGCCGGCGTCGATGACGTCGAGCACCGGCACCGGCGCCAAGTCCTTGACCACCTGCGCCGCCACCGCCGCCATGGTGTTGCAGGCGATGACCAGCAGCTTGACGTCCTTTTCCAGCAGGAACTGCGCGATCTGGGTGGTGAAGTGGGCGATCGTCTCGACCGACTTCACGCCGTACGGCACGCGCGCGGTGTCGCCGAAGTAGACGATGTTCTCGTAGGGCAGGCGCTCCATCAGGGCGCGTACCACCGTCAGCCCGCCGATGCCGGAATCGAATACGCCGATCGGGGAGTGTGCATTCGTTGACATGAGTGGCAGGATGGCGGCATGAGAAAGAGGACATTTTACCTGCAGGGCCAGTGCGCATTACAAACAGCGAGGCGGGATCCGGCATGAGCGGCTGCGGTTGCGATTCGGTCTGCAACACGGCGCCGCCCGACCCGCGCTACCGGCGTGCGCTGTGGATCGCGCTGGTGCTGAACGCCTTGATGTTCGGCGTCGAACTCGTGGCGAGCTTTTCCGCGCAGTCGGTGTCGCTCCTGGCCGACGCGGTCGATTTCCTGGTTGATGCCGGCAACTACGGCGTGGCGCTGTTCGTCCTCGGGCTGGCGCCGGTGTGGCGCTCGCGCACCGCGCTATGGAAGGGCGGGCTGATGCTTGGCTACGGCGTGTTCGTGCTCGGCAAGTCGGCCTGGCAGTGGTCGGCCGGCGTCGTGCCGGAGCCGGCCATCATGGGCTGGGTAAGCCTCCTGGCACTGGCGGTCAACGTCGGCGTCGCGATGCTGCTGTACGCGCATCGACGGGGCGACGCGCAGGCGCGCTCGGTGTGGTTGTGCTCGCGCAACGACGCGCTGGGGAATCTGGCCGTGATGGGTGCGGCGGCCGGGGTGTGGGCGACGGCGCAGGGCTGGCCGGATATCGCGGTAGCGCTGGTGCTGGCGGGGCTGGCGTTGACTTCGGGGGCGTCGGTGATCCGCCACGCAAAGGACGAATTGCGGTCGGCCTAAGGCTGTTTCTGGCGATCCAGCGCCCACGTCACGTGCTCGCGCACGAGGGCCGACGGATGGTTTGAGCGCGTGTCGAGCGCATTCCGGATTTCCGGTGAAGCCGGCGCATTGCCCAGCGCGACGGCGATATTGCGCAGCCAGCGTTCATGCCCGATGCGGCGGATCGGCGAGCCTGCCAGGCGTTCATTGAAATCGGTCTCGCTCCAGGCGAACAGTTCGACCAGCCGTGCGCTGTCGAGGCCGTTCCGTACTTCAAAATCGGGCAGCGCGGCGGTCTGCGCGAAGCGGTTCCACGGGCACACGAGCTGGCAGTCGTCGCAGCCGTAGATCCGGTTGCCCAGCAGCGGACGCAGTTCCAGCGGGATGCTGCCCTTGAGTTCGATGGTGAGATAGGAAATGCAGCGCCGGGCGTCGAGCGAGTAGGGCGCGACGATGGCCTGGGTGGGACAGACGTCGAGGCAGGCCCGGCAGGTGCCGCAGTGACCGGCTTCGGGCACGTCCACCGGCAAGGCCAAATCCGTATAGATCTCGCCGAGAAAGAACCACGAACCGTGTTGCCGGCTCAGCAGCAGGGTGTGCTTGCCGCGCCATCCGAGCCCGGATTTCGCGGCGAGTTCCACTTCCAGCACCGGCGCGCTGTCGGTGAAGACGCGGAAATGATGTTCGCCGGCGGCGGCGCCGATTCTTTCGGCCAGCGTCTGCAGGCGGTTGCGCAGAACTTTGTGATAGTCGCGCCCCAGTGCGTAGCGGGAAACATAGGCGGCGTCGGCATCGTTCAGCACCGCGTGCGGATCGGCCGACGCCGGTGGAAAATAGTCCAGCCGGGCGCTGATGATACGGACCGTTCCCGGCACAAGTTCGACCGGCCGGCTGCGCTTCACGCCGTGCGCCGCCATATAATCCATTTCGCCATGAAAGCCCCGATCCAGCCATGCCCGCAAGCCAGCCTCGGCCGCGCTCAACTCGCCGTCCGCAATGCCCACCGCGGCAAAGCCGAGCTCGTGCCCCCATTGCTTGATTTGCTGCGCCAGTCGACTTAAATCCTGCTCATGCATGACGACGATGATACCGTGCGATGCCGCTGCCATCTGGCCGACGAAGCCGCGACACTCGTTTTCGGCGCGCAGCTTGCCCGTGGACTGCAGCCGGGACTGACGTTCTATCTCGAAGGCGATCTCGGCGCCGGCAAAACGACGCTGGTGCGCGGGGTGTTGCGCGCGCTGGGCTACGGCGGAAGGGTTAAAAGCCCCACCTACACCCTGGCAGAAAGCTATAGCCTGCCCGCATTTGAGCTGTATCATTTTGACCTATATCGTATGCATGATCCGCGCGAGTGGCTCGATGCCGGGTTCCGTGACGTGAGCGGTGGTTACGCCGTCAGCCTGATCGAATGGCCGGAAAAGGCTGCAGGCTGGTTGCCGCCCCCGGATGTGATCATCCGGTTGACAATTGCGGACGATGCGCGCGAAATTGAATGCGAAGCTGCAAGCCCTCGCGGCGCCCAATATCTGGAGACATGTTGCACGCCCTGTTGAGAGTTTTCCTGCTGTGTGGTTTGCTTGCGTCGGGCTGGGCCCAGGCGCTGCAGATTAGCGCCACCCGCCTGTGGCCGTCGTCCGATTACACGCGGATCACGCTGGAGGCTTCGCAGCCTGTCTCGTACAAGTACTTCATGTTGTCGAACCCGCAGCGGCTGGTGATCGATCTCGCGGGGGTCGAGGCAGGCGCCGCGCTCGACGCACTGGCCGGCCAACTGAGTCCGGACGATCCCTTCATTGCCGCGATCCGAACGGGAATCAACCGCCCCGGGGTGATGCGCGTGGTGCTGGACCTGAAAACCGCCGTCAAACCCTCGGTGTTCCAGCTGCAACCGCTGGAGCAGTATGCGCATCGTCTGGTGGTGGATCTCTATCCAGCCCAGGCAGGTGACGCCACGGTGGCCAAACCGGCTGCGCCGTTGCAGCCGGACGTGGCCGAGCAGGCCACGCCGACCAGGCCGGAGGCGCCGCAGTACTCGCGTCTGATTACGGTGGCGATCGATGCCGGCCACGGCGGCGAGGATCCCGGCGCCACCGGGGCGAACGGCTCCCACGAGAAGGACATTACCCTGGCGCTGGCCAAAAAGCTCAAGCAGAAAATCGATGCGCAGGAAAACATGCATGCCGTGCTGATCCGCGACGGCGATTACTTCGTGCCGCTCGGCCAGCGGGTCGTCAAGGCGCGAGCGCTGAAAGCCGATCTGTTCGTGTCGATCCACGCCGATGCCTTCATCAAGCCGGATGCGCGCGGCTCGTCGGTATTCGCCTTGTCCGAACACGGTGCGACTTCGGTGGCCGCGCGCTGGCTGGCCAAAAAGGAAAACGACGCCGATCTGATCGGCGGCGTCAATGTCGACGTCAAGGACCCATTCCTCAAGCGCACCCTGATCGACCTGTCGCAGACTGCAACCATCAATGACAGCCTGAAACTGGGGCGGGCAGTGTTGAGGGAAATCGGCGGCGTCAACGCCCTGCACAAGGGGGAGGTCGAGCAGGCCGGCTTCGCCGTGCTGAAGGCGCCCGACATTCCCTCTATCCTGGTCGAGACCGCGTTCATTTCCAACCCGGATGAAGAAAAACGCCTGAACAATCCCGCCTACCAGGACAAGCTGGTGGATGCCATCGCCGACGGCATCAAGGATTACTTCGACAAGCACCCCTTGACCGCCCCCTCGCGGCTGACGCGCAATCCATGACCGTCAGCTTGCTGGGTGCGGCGGCCCCCGGATTCGACCGGCCGCTCGACGTGCTGGAAGCGTGTCACGGCCGTATTGCCCGGCAATGCGACACCCTCGACAAGCTGCTGGCGCACTTGCAGGCACACGGCGCGGATCCGCAGGCGCAACAGGCTGCTGCTGCGGTGCTGGCCTATTTCGATACCGCGGCAGTCCATCACCACGACGACGAAGAGCGCAACCTGTTTCCGCTGCTGGAACAGGCCGGTGCGCCGGGCGCCTGCGATCTGGTCGAACTCCTCACCCGGGAGCACGACGAACTGGCATTGCTCTGGCGACGGCTGCGCATGGCCTTGCGGCAGGTCGAGAAGGGCACTGCTGCCGTGTTGGACGTGGCGCTGACACGTCGCTTCGTCGCGCTGAACCGCAGCCATCTCGAATTCGAAAACGGCCGTGTGCTGCCGCTGGCGAGGCAGACGCTGGATGCCGGCGCATTAGAGCGTCTGGGGCGTGCCATGGCCGCCCGCCGGGGCGTGCCGTTCGCGGGTTCGCTGTGACCATACGTGTTTTGCCCGACGTCCTGATTTCGCAGATCGCTGCCGGCGAGGTGGTCGAACGCCCTGCGGCGGCGCTGAAGGAAATCCTGGAAAACAGTCTCGATGCCGGTGCAACCGAGATCCAGGTGGATCTGGAGCAGGGTGGTATCAAGCGTATCCGGGTGAGCGACAACGGCAGCGGCATTGCGCGGGACGAACTCGCGCTCGCGCTGACCCGCCACGCCACCAGCAAGATCGCCAGCCTGGCCGATCTGGAACAGGTGGCGAGTCTGGGATTCCGCGGCGAAGCGCTGGCGTCGATCGCGGCCGTCGCGCGGGTCCAGTTCACCAGCCGTAGCGCCGGCGGCGAACACGCCTGGACGGTGCAGGCCGAAGGCGGCCGCCTCGGCGCGCCGGCGCCGGCCGCGCGCGCGGTCGGCACCACCATCGACATCCAGGACCTCTTCTTCAGCACCCCGGCGCGGCGCAAGTTCCTCAAGACCGAGGCCACCGAATATGCCCACTGCGCCGAAACCGTGCGCCGGCTGGCCCTGGCGAACTCCGGGGTGGCGTTCACGTTGACCCACAACGGCCGGGTGCAGCTACGCCTCAACGCCGAGCCGGCGCAGTCGCGGGTGCGCCAGGTGCTGGGTGAGACGTTCGAGCACAACACCATTGCGGTCGATGCTGCGGCCGGGGTGCTGCGGGTATCAGGCTGGGTGATCCGCCCCAGTGCCGCCACGGGCAGCCGCGATAGCCAGCATGTGTTCGTCAATGGACGTTACGTCCGCGACAAGCTGATCGTGCACGCCCTGAAGGAAGCCTACCGCGACGTGCTGCATCACCAGTTGAATCCGGCGTATTGCCTGTTCATCAGCCTGCCGCCTGACCTGGTCGACGTCAACGTGCACCCGGCCAAGACCGAAATCCGTTTCCGCGACAGCCGCGGCGTGCACCAGTTTCTGTTCCATGCAGTCGAGCGCCTGCTGTCGGCGCCGGCGGCGGCGGACAGCGTCCCGACCCTTGAGCAGCCGCAGCAGCAGACGCCGCTCAGGCCTGCCTGGGCGGCGCCGCAGCAGACTGCGATGCCGCTGCAGGTAAGCGAAGCGATGGCATTCTATGCACCGCTGCAGGCTGCTGCCGCGACGCCTGTCGGGGCTCCTGCAGCGGCGCACGATGCGCCACCGCTCGGTTATGCGCTGGCCCAGTTGCACGGCATCTATATCCTCGCGCAGAGCGCGCAGGGACTGGTGCTGGTCGACATGCACGCCGCCCATGAGCGCGTCGTCTACGAAAAACTCAAGACCGCGCTCGATGCCCGTGCGGTGCCTGCGCAATCGCTGCTGATCCCGGTTTCGCTGACAGTCGACGCGCGCCACCTGGCTGAAATCGGCCCGCATCTGGATCAGTTGGCGGAGATCGGATTCGACCTGTCGATCACCTCGCCGACCTCGGTGGCGGTTCGTTCGGTGCCGTGGCTGTTGAAGCAGGCCGACCCGGTCGAACTGACTCGCGCGGTGCTCGCCGAAATCGCCGAGTTCGGCGTGGCGCGCCTGCTGGCCGAGCGCCGCAACGAACTCCTGGCGACGCTTGCCTGCCACGGCGCCGTGCGCGCCAACCGCCGCCTGACGCTGCCCGAGATGAACGCGCTGCTGCGCGAGATGGAGGCCACCGAGCGGGCCGGGCAGTGCAACCACGGCCGCCCAACCTGGTTCCAGGTCAGCCTCGCGGAGCTCGATGCCATGTTCATGCGCGGCCGTTGATTTTGCGACTGGCGCGTTTATATATAAGCTTTGTCTAATTAATTTGGCGAAGCGAGCCCATCATGAACGAACGTACCGAACGCAAGACGATCCCCATCCAGGAGGTCAACGAGGCCAGCAACTGTGCCAGTGCCGAACCCTACGCGCTGATGGTGCTGGGCGATTCGATGCTGCCGGAATTCGAGGAGGGCGAAATCATCGTGGTCGAGCCGTCCGGCCTGGTCAAGGATGGCTCCTATGTGGTCGCCTACGTCAACGACGAATACATCTTCCGCCAGATCGTGAAACGCGACGACGGCTGGATGCTGAAGCCGCTCAACCCGCTGTACGAGAACATCCCGGTTGCCGACATCGACGTCGCCAAGGGCGTGGTCATCATGAAAAAGCGGCCGGGCAAGCGCAGCGAGCAGAAGCGCTACATCTGAGCGCGTCGCCCAAGTCCATGAAGCAACATGGGTTTATGTATTAATACAGTCTATTTATAGGCCCATAAAGTATTTAAATTAAATAGTTGATCAATTTACTCGGGTATGTAGACTGGGGCTGTAGTTCAACCCCTTCAACAAAGGAGAAAGCCATGAGTGGACTGATCGCCAATTTTCCGACCGACGGCATCGTCACCGTCAACCGCGTCGTTCTGAAGCCCGAGTACACGGTGGACGACCTGCAGGAGCGGGTGGCGTTCCTGTGCGAGAACGTCAAGACCTACCATTCCGACACCGGTTTCGTCGGCGGCTTCGTCGCCCTGAATTCCGGCCAGGTCTCGAACGAAGGCTCGACCATCGGCCAGGCGGTCGAAAGCCCGATGAAGGGCAGGGAGGCGCTGATCGTGACGTTCTGGACCGACTTCGAGAGCCACGAGAAGTCGCATCGCTCGGAAACCTTCCAGCCGCTGTTCCGGAAAGCGCTCGAACTGTGCGAGAACGGCAACGAGGAGATCGCCTACGAGATGCTGTGGTCCGGCAAGGCCTACAATCCTGACGAGGTCGCGGCGGCGCGCCAGGCCAAGGCGCAGTACGCCAACGCGGCCTGATCAGCTGGCAGGAAAAACCGAAGCGGCGGGAGCGTTCTCCCGCCGTTTTTTCTTATGTGGCGGCGGGCAGCGCGCTCAGTAGGACCACAGATAGCGCACCCCGGTGTGATCGAGGCCTTCGTTTTCTCCGCCGATGATCCACTTGTGCGACATGTGGTCGAGGTACAGCGAGACGGACGCGTCAGGGCTGATCCGGTAGCCGGCCTCGAGGCCGAAGTGGGGCAGCACGCGGACGCCGTAGCCGCAATCGCTGTTCACTGTGCAGCCGATCGGATCCTTGTGCAGCGGTCCATCGTGCACTGCTGCGCCGAGAAACAGGTCGGTAAACCAGCGTGGATGCTCAAGGACACGAAAGCTCAGGCCGGCGTAGGCGAGACTGGTCTCCCCCTCCAAATTCAGCGTGGCGCCCAGGTGCGGCCGTGGCGAACCCGGGAAGTCGAGCGGCGCAAACTGTGCCTCCAGATTGAGATCCACGCCGTTCTCGTTATGGTCGCTGGCCGGCCCCTGATCATGGGCCAGCACGCCAATCGCCAGCGTCCGTTCCGCGTCGCCTGCGAGTTCCCCCGCCTGAACCGCGGCACTGTGGCCCATGGCCAAAGCCCATCCCAAGGCGAGAATCCTGTCTGCGCCAAGCCCAAGAAGGCGACGTCCCATCTTGATAATCCTATCCTGCATGATTCCCCGGTTGCGTGGCGCCCTGCCTCAAGTGTCTGAGACAGGGTCAGGCCGCGCCTTCCATGGTGCGTGAATATTTTCCGTCACGCGCCAGACCGTTGAGACGGCAACGTCTGAGCAGCGCCTGCTGCGCGGCGGCAACATTGCCTTCCTGCCCCTGCCAGGCAGCCAGCACCGGTGCCTGCAGCGCCCGCCCGTACGAGAAGCTGACCTGCCACGGCTGCGGCCCCAGCGCGTTCATGGCATTGAGATGGTCGGTCGCATCTTCCGCGCTCTGCCCGCCGGAGAGGAAGACGATCCCTGGCACGGCTGCCGGCACATAGCGCCGCAGGCAGCGCAGCGTGGCCGCGGCCACTTCCTGCACGCCGGCCTGGCGTGCGCACTTCTTGCCGGCAATGACCATATTCGGCTTCAGCAGCATGCCTTCGAACAGCACGCGGTGAGCATCCAGCTCGGAGAACACCGCTTCCAGCACCTGCGCCGTCACGGCCTCGCAGCGCTCGATGCCGTGGGCGCCATCCATCAGCACCTCCGGTTCCACGATCGGCACCAGGTCCGCCTCCTGGCACAGCGCGGCGTAGCGCGCCAGGGCGTGGGCATTGGCGCGGATTCCGAAGGGCGACGGAATGTCACGCTCGTCGATCTCGATCACGGCACGCCACTTGGCGAATCGCGCGCCCAATTGCTTGTATTCGGCGAGCCGGTCGCGCAGGCCGTCCAGTCCCTCGGTAACCTTGTCGCCAGGGTGAAGCGCCAAAGCTTTGGCGCCGCGGTCGACCTTGATGCCGGGAACGATGCCACGGTCCGCCAGCAGTTTGGCGAAAGGGACGCCCTCCCGGGTTCCCTGACGCAGCGTTTCGTCAAACAGGATGACGCCGCCGAGGTTGTGTTCGATTCCGTCGGCGGTAAACAGGATTTCGCGGTAGCGCCGGCGGTTTTCCTCGGTGGACTCCACATCGATGGTGTCAAAGCGCTTCTTGATGGTGGGGCCGCTCTCATCTGCCGCCAGCACGCCTTTCTGTCTGGCGACGATGGCATTCGCCACGGACTTGAGTTCGTCGATATTCATGACCTGCGGTCCTCCGGATTGGTGAAAGCATCGGCCTTCGAGAAGTGGTTCGATAGCCGTCATCACTCACTCTAGACCCTAATCTCCAGCCTTATCACGGGACACTCTGGATATGCGGCCGGCAGCCATGAGCGAGCTGGGCGATAATTGCGACCATGCCGGTATCCAGCTATCCCCCCGCCATCTTCCTCATGGGTCCGACCGCCTCGGGCAAGACTGCGCTGGCGGTCAGCCTGGTCGAGCGCTTCCCACTCGAGATCATCAGTGTCGATTCGGCGCTGGTGTACCGCGGCATGAATATCGGCAGCGCCAAGCCCGACGCCGCCACGCTCGCCCATGCGCCGCATCATCTGCTCGACATTCGCGACCCGACCGAAGCCTATTCGGCCGCGGCGTTTTACGACGATGCGCGGCGGCTGATGGCCGACATCACTGCACGCGGCAGGGTGCCGCTGCTGGTCGGCGGCACCATGCTGTACTTCCGCGCACTGCTGCAGGGACTGGATGACCTGCCGCGTGCTGATACCGCGGTGCGCAAAGAACTGGAAACGGAGGCGGCGGAACGCGGCTGGCCGGCCCTGCACGGCGAACTGGCTGAGGTCGACCCCGCGACAGCGGCGCGGCTGGCGCCGAACGATTCGCAACGCATCGGCCGCGCGCTGGAAATCTTCCGCCTCAGCGGAAAGCCCATGTCGGCGCTGCTCGATCGCGCGCAAGCCGTGCTGCCGTATCGGGTATTGCAGCTCGCTCTGGTTCCGTCCGACCGTGCGGTGCTGCACCAGCGCATCGCCGCTCGCTTCGATGCCATGCTCGCCGCAGGCCTGGTCGACGAATTGGAAAGCCTGCGCCGGGACTATGTGCTGAAGCCCGACCTGCCGTCCATGCGCGCGGTCGGCTACCGCCAGGCGTGGGCCTATCTTGATGGCGAAATCGACCTGAAGGCGCTGCGCGAGCAGGGCATCGCCGCCACCCGTCAGCTCGCCAAGCGCCAGCTCACCTGGCTGCGCTCGTGGCCCGATGCGGTGGCGCTTGATTGCCTGGCCGGCGATCTGGAAGCGTTGGCGGCCGACCTGGTGGCGCGCCACCTGGGTCCGTAGGCCTCAATCGGGGATGGTCGATTCGACCTTGGCGCGGGCCTGGCCGTGATGGAAGCGGATGCACAGGGGGTCGCCCGCATTGAGCGAAGCGGCATCCTGCACCACGGCACCGTTGTCCCGCTGGACGATGCTGTAGCCGCGTGCCAGCACGCCTTCCGGGTTGAGGTGGGCGAGGCTGCTGGACAGTCGAGCGAGGTTGAGCTGGCGCTGCATCAGGCCGCCCGCCACGCCACGCTGCGTGCGGGTGGCGAGCGCATCCAGGTGCTGCTGCTCGCGCCGGATAACGTGAATCGGCGTCACCAGTCGCTGGCTCAACTCGGCGATCCGCAATTGCTCACGCGTCAGGCGGGTGTGTGCGGCGTTGTTCTGGCGCTGGCCCAACTGGCCCAGCTCGATCTGGCGACGGCGCAACTGGTCGGCCGGGTGGACCAGCCGCCGCGTTAGATAATCCAGTCGCTGCATTTCGCCGTGCTGCTTGCGCTCCACGCGATGGCGAAGCTGGCGCGCCAGGTGCCCCAACACCTGCAGCAATTCCTGCCGCGCAGGGCTGGCGAGCTCGGCAGCAGCCGTAGGCGTGGGTGCACGCAGGTCGGCGGCAAAGTCGGCGAGGGTGAAATCGGTTTCGTGGCCGACGCCGCTTACCACCGGGATGGGGCTGGCGGCGATCGCGCGTGCTACCGCCTCGTCGTTGAATGCCCACAGATCCTCCAGCGCGCCACCGCCGCGACACAGCAGCAGCACGTCGCACTCGGCGCGCGCGCCCGCCACGCGGATTGCCGCAGCGATCTGCGCGCCGGCGCCGGCGCCCTGCACCGGAGTCGGATAGAGAATCACCGGCAGGGCCGGCATGCGGCGCGCCAGCGCGGTGAGCACGTCATGCAGAGCCGCCGCCTGCGGCGAGGTGACGATGCCTAAGGTACGCGGGAAGCGCGGCAGGGGGCGCTTGTTGCGCGAGTCGAACAGCCCCTCCTGTTCGAGCTTCGCCTTCAGTTTCAGAAAGGCTTCGTACAGCCGCCCGGCACCGGCCCGGCGGATCGCTTCGGCGCCCAGCTGGAATTCGCCACGCGCCTCATACAGCGAGGGCAGGGCGCGGATTTCGACATGGTCGCCGTTGGCAGGCGTGAAATCGGCAAACTGGTTGCGTCCACGGAACATCACGCAGCGGACCTGCGAATTCGCGTCCTTGAGGGAAAAATACCAGTGGCCGGACGCGGCGCGAGTGAAGTTGGAAACTTCGCCTTCCACCCACAACAGCGGCAAAGCGGACTCTAGCGCGCGGCGTGCCATGCGATTGAGTTCGCTAACGGTGAGCACAGGCAGCGCGGGCGCGCTGTCGGAGAGATCGTCGAAAAAATCCATGGCGTGCAGGATAACGGGTTCGTTTCGGCACGGTTCATGCACAGTCATCAAACCCTCACAAAAAAAATTGGATAACCCTATTGACGATGATTGCGTTTTTGTAACTTCCTGTTATTAAAGGTGTAAGTGTATTGTCTACTTTTTGGGCCGAACCACTTTCTCCTTTGTGGGCGGGCGTTTAGGGGAGTCGGCGGGGAGTTCCGCACAGACTTATCCACATCATTTGTGGAGAACTCGGCCGGTCGCAAAAAATGTCGCAGGCATAAATTGGTGCTTGCCGAAACGTGGGCGTGGGCGCTACATTTCGCCTGTTCTTTTATCGTGGAGTAGTTTCAGTGCTAGCCATCATTGAGGCGGCCGGTTGGCCGATCTGGCTGTTGATTCTGGCGTCTGTCATCGCCGTGGCCATCATCATCGAACGTGCCTACAGCCTGCGTAGCCAGGAAGTGGCGCCTGCCGGCTTGCTGCTGGAGACCATCAAGGTTTACCAGGAGCGTGGCGTGACGCAGGAACTTGTCGCGCGACTTGCCGAGGGTTCTCCGATGGGGCGGATTTTTGCCACCGCGCTGAAGAATGCGCACTACTCGCGCGAAGTGATGAAGGAATCCATCGAGGAATCGGGGCGCGCCGTCACCCATGAACTCGACCGCTTCCTGACCTCGCTCGGCACCGTCGCCAGCATGGCGCCCTTGCTTGGCCTGTTCGGCACGGTCATCGGCATGATCGAGATCTTCGGCGCGCAGACGGGCGCCGGCACCAACCCTGGCCAGCTGGCACACGGCATTTCGATCGCCCTGTACAACACTGCCTTCGGCCTGATCGTGGCGATCCCGGCGATGATCTTCTATCGTTTCTTCCGCGCCAAGGTGGAATCGCTGGTGGTCGACATGGAGCAGCAGGCGATCAAGCTGGTGGAGATCGTCCATGGTGAGCGGAAGTAAGCGATGAATTTCAGAAGAGGACGTCGCGAAGACTATCCGGAAATAAACCTGATTCCGTTCATCGACATCCTGCTCGTCATTGTGATCTTTCTCGCGGTGACGACGACCTACGCGCGTTTCGCCGAACTCAAGATCAATCTGCCGACCAGCAGCGCTGCCCAGACCCCCAATCAACCGAAGCAGATCGAAGTCGCCGTATCCGAAGATGGCCGCTATGAGATCGACAGTACGGTCGTTGGCGATGCGACGGTCAGCGGCCTGGCTGCGGCGCTGAAGAAAGCTGCCGGCAACGAGAACGAGCCTGTGGTGGTGATCAATGCCGATGCGCGGGCCACCCACCAATCCGTGGTGAACGTGATGGAAGCGGCGCGCCGCGAGGGGCTGACCCGCATTACCTTCGCTACCCAGACCAACCCCTAAGCGGGCGTTCATGTTCTCCCTTCAGCATGTCTGGGCGCGCACCGGCGTGCTCACGCTGCTGCTCCTGCCATTCGCGATGCTGTTCGCTGCCGTATCCGGATTGCGCCGACAGGCGTATCGACGCGGCTGGCTGCGCGCCCTGTCCGTGGGCGTGCCGGTGATTGTGGTCGGCAATATCACCGCCGGCGGCAGCGGCAAGACGCCGCTGGTGATCTGGCTGGTCAACTGGCTGCGCGGCCAGGGTTACTGTCCCGGCGTGATCAGCCGTGGTTACGGGGGCACGGCGCGGGGTTGCGTCGACGTGCGGGCCGACAGCCTACCTGCAGCGGTGGGCGACGAACCCGCGCTGATCCGGCACAAGACAGACGTTCCGGTAGTGGTCGGGCGCGACCGGGTCGCTGCGGCGCGCACCCTGCTGGAACGCCATCCTGGCGTGGATGTGATCGTGTCCGACGATGGCATGCAGCATTACCGTCTGCGCCGCGACATCGAACTCGCCGTTATCGATGCGGCAACCGGACTGGGCAATGGCTGGCCGCTGCCGGCAGGGCCGCTGCGCGAACCGCCCCGACGACTGCGCAGCGTGGATGCTGTCATCCAGGTGGTGCGGGGGGGCGACCGGCCCCGCACGCATGGTTTGGCGGCTGCGTGGCGCGCCGATTACACGGCAGGGCAGGCCTACCGCTTGCGTACCCCCCAGGAACGAAGGCCACTGCGCGACCTGCCGCCGCGCGACTGGCTTGCCGTGACCGGGATCGGCCGGCCGCAGGGTTTCTTTGCCATGCTCGATGCGCATGGGCTACGCTATCGCCCGCGTGCATTTCCTGATCACCACGTTTTCCGACCAACGGACTTTCCCCCGGATGGTGCGGTACTGATGACCGAAAAAGACGCGGTAAAATGCCGGGACTTCGCTGGGCCGGATTGGTGGGCAGTGGAACTGGATGTGGCCCCGGAAGACGGATTCGTTCGCTGGCTGGGGGCGCGTCTCAAACAATAAGAAAACGCTCGCGCGTGCATACTGAGGGAGGGAGTATGGGTATGAAATATTCTGGCTGGAGCGATCGCCGTCACCCGTGCCAATGGGAGGCCGAAAGCGAAGACGCCGGTTTCTGGGTGCCTGATCGCTCCGAAATCGTCACCCAGTTTTTCACCCGCTATCTGTTCTTCTCGCTGGCGGTCATTTATTTCTCCACGCTGGAAAGCATCCGTCCGGTGCTGTTCAGCGTCGAGCAGTTGCTGGTCGCCCTGGGCGTTTATTTCTTCGTCAACAGCTGGTTCTTCCGGCAGGCACTGCAAGGCATCACGCTGCTGAAGATTCGCAGCGCCATGAGTGCCGACCTGATCATCGTCACCCTGTGCGTGATCCACGATCCGAACCCGATCCCGCCTTCGGCCCTGGCCTTTTTGATGGTGCTGCTGGGTAACGGCATGCGTTACGGTATGCGTCTGTTTGCCGAAGTGCTGGGCGGCGCGTTTCTCGGCATGGCGATCGCCTTTGCTTTCCGCTATCGCGTGGGCGGGTTCGATGTCAACGCGGGCGATGTGTTTTTCGGCGTGTTCTGGGTGACCCTGGCCCTGTATGCCTACATCCTGATGGGGCGCATCGAGGATCAGCGCCGTCAGCTCGATT
>JBLMYH010000107.1:0-9014 GCA_050258175.1 Hyphomicrobiaceae bacterium | reverse complement strand
ATTCTGCGGTGCGCTGGCCGAGCGTCTTCATCATGTCCGCGTAGGCGATGTGCGGCGCATCCCGCGGCGGCTCGTGGCTGGCCTGGATTTCATCCAGGTAGCGCTCCAGATAGCTCAGCGTATAGGCCAGGGCGTCGCCCTGGTTCGACGCAAAGCGCTCCAGGATCGCGACCGTCGAGCGCTGCCCATGCCCGTCCGTATATTCCACCGTGCCGGCAAGTGGCGGAATGTGCGGAAACATCGCGGTCTCGGTCAGAAAGCGTGATATTTCCAACTCCGGGTGGACGCCTTCCAACAGCCAGCGGTAGGGCATCAGCACCAGTTGGTCGTCGATGTTCACGCGCAGACGGCCGCGTTCGGAAATGGAGCGCACGATGCTCGCCTCGCCGACCGGGCAGGCAAACCCCGGATGGGCGCTGGTCACGTTGAACTCCAGGCTGCCTTCGCCGTAGGCGAGCGTTTCGCCCTGCTCCATGCCTGCCACCATGGCGCAACAGAAGCGGTCGTCCCAGAAGGCGTCGAACAGCACCCCGACGCGCGCCAGGCGGCGCACCTTGGCCAGGGTGGCGTGCAGCAGGCTGGCGATACGGCCTTCGTCTTCGTCGGCCTCCTCCCAGGCGAGGGCCAGCGGGATGGCGTAGCGATGAACCTCGCCGTTGGCGAGCGTGACCACGATCGTGGCAAGCAGCCAGCTGCCCGCTTCAGTCGTCCACTCGCGCATGGCGCCGAACTCGAATTTCCCGACCGACGGCTCAGGATGAACGAACCACGGCTGCGTCCGGAAGTAGCGCGGAATGATCTGGTGTTCCAGCTGCTCCCGTGCCCTGCTCACCATCAACTGGTTCACCCCTTCGCCGTCTTCGGTCCGTGCAAACAGGGTGCGCCAGCCGCTGTCTGCCAGCACCAGCACCGGCAGATCCGGCGGTACCGGATGCTCCTCGTGCCAGGCCGGCGCGTCGACGTCGGTCGCCAGGCGAAAGGCATAGAAGCCATGCCCGCTGAGGGTGAGCAGATAGGGCAGTTCGCCGACCGGCGGAAACCGGCTGCGGCCCAGCAATTCCACCGGGACCCGGCCCTTGAACACGGACAGGTCCAGTTCCACGGGCTGCGGCGCGCGCGACATGTTGGCCACGCAGAGGATGGCTTCCCCCTCGTGCTCGCGCAGATAGGCCAGTATCTTGCGGTTGCCGGGGCGCAGGAAGCGCAGGGTGCCGCGGCCAAAGGCGCGATGCGCCTTGCGCATGGCGATCAGGCGGCGGGTCCAGTTGAGCAGCGAGGACGGGGTGCGATGCTGCGCCTCGACGTTCACCGCCTCGAAGCCGTAGACGGGATCGCGGATCGGCGGCAGGTACAGCCGCTCCGGCGCGGCCGCGGAAAATCCGCCGTTGGCTCCCCCGTTCCACTGCATCGGCGTGCGCACACCGTTGCGGTCGCCGAGCTGGATGTTGTCGCCCATGCCGATCTCGTCGCCGTAATAGAGGATGGGCGCGCCAGGCATGGTCATCAGCAACAGGTTCATCAGTTCGATGCGATGCCGGTCATTGTCGAGCAGCGGCGCGAGCCGACGGCGGATCCCCAGATTGAGGCGCGCCTGCGGGTCGCTGGCATAGGTCTGGTAAAGATAGTCGCGCTCGCGGTCGGTCACCATCTCCAGCGTCAGCTCGTCATGGTTGCGCAGGAATATCGCCCACTGGCAGACATCCGGAATGTCCGGCGTCTGCTCCATGATCTCGACGATGGGATGGCGGTCCTCCTGCGCGATCGCCATGTACATGCGCGGCATCAGCGGGAAGTGATACGCCATGTGGCACTCGTCGCCGTTGCCGAAATATTCGCGCACGTCCTCGGGCCACTGGTTCGCTTCCGCCAGGAACATGCGGTTCTCGTAGTGCAGGTCGAGTTCGGCGCGCATTTGCCTGATCACCGCGTGCGTCTCCGGCAGGTTCTCGTTGCTGGTGCCTTCGCGCACGCACAGATAGGGCACCGCATCGAGCCGCATGCCGTCCACCCCGGCGTCGAACCAGAAGCGCATGGTGTGCATCATGGCCTTGACCACGTGCGGATTGTTGTAGTTGAGGTCAGGTTGATGCGAGAAAAAACGATGCCAGTAGAAGGCCTGCGCAACCTCGTCCCAGGCCCAGTTGGATTTCTCGGTGTCGGTGAAAATGATGCGCGTCTCGCTGAATTTGGCGTCGCTGTCGCTCCACAGGTAGTAGTCGCGCTTGACCGAACCGGGCGGCGCTTTGCGCGCGGCCTGGAACCAGGGGTGCTGATCCGAGGTGTGGTTGACCACCAGTTCGGTGATCACGCGCAGGCCGCGGCGATGCGCTTCGTCGATCAGGCGGCGGAAATCGGCCATCTCGCCGAAGCTGGGATGGACATTGTGGTAGTCGGAAATGTCGTAGCCGTCGTCACGCATCGGTGACGGGTAGAACGGCAGCAGCCACAGCGTATTCACGCCCAGTTCCTGCAGGTAGTCGAGCTTGGAGATCAATCCCGGGAAATCACCCACACCATCGCCGTTGCCGTCGCAGAATGCCTTGACATGCAACTCGTAAATGATGGCGTCCTTGTACCAAAACGGATCTTCTTCTTCCATAGACAGGGTCATTCCACATTGATGCGAAGGGCTCCCACCCCTCGTACCGCGTCCGGGTTTGGCCAAGTTTCAGGATAGATGGAATTGATTATCGTGCTCGCACGTGGCAGCCGCACCCTGCCAAGGGCCGCCGCGGGCGGGTTCCGGATCGGGCATGAAACCCGCGATCTAGGGGGGTCCGGGAGGCGGCGTGACTTCCAGGTTATTGATTTCGCACTCCTCGACGTAATGCACGAACCCGCGCTGCAAACGCTCCGCCCAGCCGGAGCCAAGGCGCACGCCAGCCTGCCCGATGCGCGCTTCTATCTGCGCGGCAGTCGCCTGCAACAGGTCATAAGTGATGGCAACGCTGTCTGCGGAGAGCTCTACGTTCTTGATGCCCATCAGGCCGCCCAGTTCTTCCACGAGGATGGCGGCCTCGGCTTCGGTCAAGGGCTGTTCCAGCAGGAAGCGCCGCCGCTTGACGATTTCCTCCCCCTTCTGCCTGGGGGCTTTTTCCCCCGGCACCCCGATATACAGATGCGGATTCGCCTTGAACCGATCCTGGCACTGCTGGGAGCAGAAGGCGTAATGGATGCCCAGATGCTCCATGGCAAAGGAATCCCGGCTCACCGACATTCCGCAAACCGGGTCTTTGAGGAGGTAGTCCAAGGCGTGCTCCCGTGTATCCGTCATGCCGCGGCTGCGGAAGCGGCTATGCCGCCCCGTGCCAGCAGCCTGGCATTGATCGCCACGATGACGGTACTGACCGACATCAATACCGCGCCGACCGCCGGGGTCAGCAGCACGCCCCAATAGGCCGCCGCCCCAGCGGCCAGCGGTATGGCAAAGGCGTTGTAGCCGGTGGCCCAGATCAGGTTCTGGATCATCTTGGCATAGGTCCTGCGCGACAGCCCGAGAATCGCTGCGACATCTTCCGGATTGTTGCTCACCAGCACGATGTCAGCCGCCTCGATCGCCACGTCAGTGCCCGCGCCGATCGCGATGCCGAGATCGGCCTCGACCAGCGCCGGCGCATCGTTCACGCCGTCGCCGACCATCGCCACCGTGAGTCCGCGCGCCTTCACTTCGCGGATCTTCTGCGCCTTCTGCTCCGGCAGCACTTCGGCGAAGTAGTCGTCCAGACCCAGCTGCTTCGAAACCGTTTGCGCCACCGCTTGCGAATCGCCGGTGAGCATCATGCATTGGATCCCCATGGCCTTGAGCTGCGCGACCGCTGCCTTCGACTCGGGGCGCACCACGTCGGCCAGCCCGAACGCAGCCTCGGCGGCGCCGTCCACCAGCAGGAACACGATGGTCTTGCCTTCGGCGGACAGCGCATCGAGCCTGGCATGCCGCACCTGGACGCCCTGTTCGCGCAGATAGCCCGGGCTCACCAGTTTCACGTCCCGGCCTTCGACCACGGCCTGCGCGCCCCGGCCTGTCAGGTTGCTGAAATTGCCGGCCTGCGGCCATTCCAGGTGACGCTCTGTTGCGGTGCGCACGATGCCCGCTGCGATGGGGTGTTCCGACTGGCTCTCCAGTGCGGCCGCCAGGCGCAGGCAGGCGCTCTCGTCCAGCCCCCCCAGCGGCACGATGTCGCTGACGCCGAAGCGGCCTTCGGTCAGGGTGCCGGTCTTGTCGAACACCACGGCCCGCAGCTTGCGGGCCCGTTCGAAGGCTGCGCGGTCGCGAATGAGCAGGCCATGCGAGGCGGACAGGCTGGTGCTGACCGCGACCACCAGCGGCACGGCGAGGCCGAGGGCGTGCGGGCAGGTGATCACCATGACGGTCACGGCGCGTGCCATGGCGAAAGCGAAATCATGGCCGAGGGCCAGCCACACGACCAAGGTGACGATGCCACCGCCGAGGGCGATGGCGGTCAGCCACACGGCCGCGCGACTGGCCAGATCCTGGGTGCGCGAGCGCGAGGCCTGGGCGCGGCGCACCATGTCCATGACCTGCGACAGGAAGGTCTGCCCGCCGGTTTTTTTGACTTCCAGGGTGATCGCCCCCTCGCCATTGACGGCGCCGCCGATGGCTTCGTCCCCCTCGCCTTTTTCCACCGGTTTCGATTCCCCGGTGAGCATGGATTCGTCCAGGCTGGTCCGGCCGGAGACGATGATGCCGTCGGTCGGTACGCGCTCGCCCGGCTTCACCAGCAGCCGGTCGCCGGGCGCGACGGCACTGACAGGAATATCCTCGGTCGTGCCATCCGCCTGCAGGCGGTGCGTTTCGGAGGGTAGCAGCCGCACCAGGGCTTCAAGCGCGCCGGAGGCGCCCATTACCGACTTCATCTCGATCCAGTGGCCGAGCAGCATGATGTCGATCAGCGTCGCCAACTCCCAGTAGAAGCCCGTCCCCGGCAGGCCGAAGGTGACCGCGCTGGAATAGAAATACGCCGTGGTGATCGCGACCGCGATCAGCGTCATCATGCCCGGCTGGCGGTTCCCGAGCTCTTCGCCGAACCCCTTCAGGAACGGCCAGCCGCCATAGAAAAACACGACGCTGGAAAAGCCGAACAACACGTAGGGATCGCCGCGAAACGTCAGTGGCGCCGCCAGACCGAGCATGCCCCACAGGCCCGGGGACAAGGCCAGAATGGGGACGGTAAGGATCAGGGAAATCCAGAAGCGCCTGCGGAAATCGGCCACCATGTGGGCATGGTGGTCATGATGCGCGCCGCGCGCTGCGGGATCGCTGTGCGTGGAACCCTGCCCGGGGGGCGCGGGCGCCATGCCGGGTGCATGATGATGATCAGCGTGCCCTTGCATGCGTTCTCCTGCTCATCTGCCCTGCCCGGTCGCCGTCGGGCCAGGCATCCTGTTCATCCCGGCTTGCCCGCGTCGCGGTTGCCGCCGGATGCCGCAGGGGGGCGATTGCAGCAGGCGCCTCCCTGGGAATGGGCGTTGGCTCGGGCGTTGCCATCCAGAAAGCGGTACCACGCCGACTTCAGCCGCCACCACGCGCCCGGGGCACGCGCGACGCCCGCCTTGTCGAGCAGCCTCTCGATACCCCCAAGGTCGAGATACGCGGTATCGTAGGCAACGTGCAACCGGCCATGGCGGTCGACGTAGGCATCCAGAACGGGCTCGAGCGCGGCGAGCTGCCGCACGGCATCCTGCAGCTTCTCCGCAGCAATGGGCGCAAGCGGAATGTTGCGGGTGACGTCGAATGCGCCCCCGCCCGGCTTTTCTCGTTTCAGCGCCTCGCTCATGTCGCTTCACCTCATGTTTAATTGAAGGATCGGGTATGAAATTCGTCAAGACCGCACTGTTCCTGCTGCTGCTTGCCGCCGTGGGTCTCGGGCTGTTCATCGCCTCGGGCAGCTACAACCCTGGCGCCGATAGCCCGCACTGGAAGATCACCTATGCGCTGCTGCAGGCCTTGCGTGAGCGTTCCGTCGAACACCATGCCGCCGCCACCGCGCTGCCCGCCAATCTCGACGATCCGCAGCTGATCCTGAAAGGTGCAGGTCAGTACGATGCCATGTGCACCAGCTGTCATCTGGCGCCAGGAAAGGAGGATTCCGAACTGCGTCTCGGCCTGTATCCCAAGCCCCCCAGGCTGGCCGAGGCCCGGGTAGATCCGCGGGAGGCATTCTGGGTCATCAAGCACGGCCTCAAGATGACCGCGATGCCGGCCTGGGGTCGGAGCCACGACGATGCAACGATCTGGAGCATGGTCGCTTTCCTGCAGAAGCTGCCGGACATGACGCCCGCGCAGTACAAGGCGATGGTCGCCAAGGCGCCTCCCGACGAGGACATGGGGCCGATGGAGGGCAATGGCGCGGATGACCATGCCCACCGCGATGACCCCGCCGGGGACTGATCCGGCGCGGCCCCGGCCGTCTCAGCGCCGCGTCTGGCCGGCTTGGCTCGGCGATTCTGGCTCGGGCAATTCCAGAATCAGCTTGGCGAGCCGTGCCGCCTGCGCGGCGCTGGCAAGTCCCGGCGGCATGCGGCCAAAGCCCTGTGCAATGTGCTGGGTGAGGCGCTGCTCGGCGTCGGCCCGGTTCGCGTAGTTTGCGGCGATCGATGCAAAGGAAGGGCCGAAGCTCGTTCCCGCAACCACGTGGCATTGCAGGCAGACCGGATCCTGCTCATGGATATAACTCAGCAGCGCCTCGGCGCGGGACGGGTTGACCTGGGCCGGCGACGTTTCCTGATTTGCTCCCGGGGGCCCCATCATGCCTGGGCCCATCATGCCTGGTCCCATCATCCCTGGGCCCATGCCATAGGAACCGGCCTCAGCCGGTCGCAGGCCGACAAGGCAACTCAAGCCGGTCGCTGCGGCAAGCATCGCCATAACAAGCGCTTTGCGTGGATAGGGCATGCCATCTCCTCTCAACAACTCCATTACTAGGTTAGCACGCCCCCGTTCGGGCGGAGCGAAGCGGTAGGCGGCGTGACAAGCGATGCAGTTCTGGAGGGCGCCGGAAAGTTGTCCTTGGCGGATGCTGTTTCCCGGGCGATCGGGTCAAAGGCCTTGGGCGAAGCCCTGCGCGAACGGTGCCGGAACTCGTGCGAATTTGCGCCGGTAGTTCCTGCCGCTGGGCCATCCCGCTTTTGGCGGCGGCTACGCTCACGGCTTGCGCGTCGCTCCGTGATATGGCGAAAGCGCCCAGGCCGGCGGCCTGCTCGGGCTAGTTCGCTGCGGGCACATGGCCATGGCGCAGCTGGTTGCTGCTGACCACGCGCGACCACACGAACTGCCGCAGATAGTCTTCGCCGCCGGCCTGGATGCCGGTGCCGGAAAGAGCCGTGCCGCCGAACGGCTGAATGCCTACGCGTGCGCCGGTGATCGTGCGATTGAGATAAAGGTTGCCGACGCGGAAGTGCTGCTGCGCCGCCTGCAGATGCTGCGGCAGGCGCGAAAAAACGCCACCGGTCAGCGCGTAGTCGCTGTCGTTGGCCCAGGCCAGCGCGGTTACGAAATCGGGCGCGTGCAGCACCGCCAGAATCGGCGCGAAGATTTCCTC
The DNA here is from genome assembly GCA_050258175.1 of Hyphomicrobiaceae bacterium. Lineage (GTDB taxonomy): Bacteria > Pseudomonadota > Gammaproteobacteria > Burkholderiales > Thiobacillaceae > Thiobacillus. Next base: position 1,455 of record JBLMYH010000107.1, on the reverse strand, counting down.
GCGCGCCAGCCGGTGGTGCGGCTGGATATCGGCAAAGATCGCGGGCGCGAAGTAATAGCCGCCGGCTGGCGGCGTGCCCTGACACACCAGCCGGCCTTCCGTCAGGCCGATGTCCATGTAGCGCTGGGCTTTGTCCAGCGCCTGCTGGCTGATCAGCGGGCCGAAGCGGTATTGCGGATCGATCGGGGGGCCCAGCGGCCAGCTCGCCAGGGCATCGGCCAACCGCGCCAGCAGCCGCTCGTGCACGCGCCCTACGGTAATCACGCGGGACGCGGCGGAACACTTCTGCCCCTGGTAGCCGAATGCCGAACCGAGAATGTGCGTCACCGCCTCGTCGAGGTCGGCATCCTCGTCGACGATGATGGCGTTCTTGCCGCCCATTTCGCACACGACGCGCTTGACCCGTTTCTGCTCAGGGTTGTTGCGGTGCGCCAGTTCGATCAGTTCGAGTCCCACCTCGCGCGAACCGGTGAAGGCAAGCGCGGCAATGTCCGGATGCGTGGCCAGCAGCGTGCCGAGGCGGGCGCCATCGCCCGGCACCAGCTGCACCGCGCGTGGCGGGAAGCCGGCCTCGAGCAGGATCGCGTGCAGCATGCAGGCGTTGATCTGCGCCGGCGTGGCGGGTTTCATGACGACCGGATTGCCGCACACCAGCGCTGCCGCGCTCATGCCGGACAGAATCGCGAGCGGGAAATTCCAGGGCGCAATCACGGCTGTCGGTCCCAGCGCCTCGTAACGCATGGCGTTGCGCTCGCCGGGAAAATCGCGCGTGCTGCGCCAGTCCAGCAGCCGCTCTGCGGCGTCGGCGTAAAAGTTCCAGCAGTCGATGGCTTCGCCCACGTCGGCGTCGGCTTCGCGCCACGCCTTGCCGACTTCCAGGACCTGCCACGCCGCCAGTTCGAAGCGGCGACGGGCCATGATCCGCGCCGCAGCACGACAGAGCCGTGCGCGTTCGCTCACGGCCGCCTCGCGCCAGACCGGAAAGACTGCGGCGGCCTGGCGCACGGCCTGCTGCGCGTGCGCGAGCTCGGCCTGCTCGATGCGCCCGAGAACCTGCTCCGGCGCAGCCGGGTTGCGGCTGTCGCGCCAGCGCGTGGTCGCCACCGACCGCACCGTGGCGTGCAGCGGATAATCGCGGCCGCGTTGCGCGTCGACCTCGGCCAGCGCCGCGCGCATCGCCCGGCGCGCTTCGCCCTGGCTGAAATCGGCCAGCGGCGCATTGCGAAAACCCGCCTCCGCCTCCGCCGGCGCCGCCGCTGGCGCTGCAACCGGCGACGCGAGCAGCTGCTCGGGCGGCGAGTCTTCCAGGTACGCCTGGCGCAGCACCGAGGTGGATGCCGTGTTCTCGAGCAGGCGGCGGATCAGGTAGGCGATGCCGCCGATGAGATCGCCCACCGGCAGGTAAACGCGCAGGCGCGCGCCCTCCCCGATCATCGCCATGGCGATCGGGTCGGC
>JBLMYH010000106.1:0-4258 GCA_050258175.1 Hyphomicrobiaceae bacterium | reverse complement strand
TGGTCGCGCTCCCACTCGGGATTGCCGGTGGTGAGCAGCTTTTCGCCGTAGAAGATCGAGTTGGCACCGGCGAGAAAGCACAACGCCTGCACCGCGTCACTCATCTGCTGACGCCCGGCCGACAGGCGCACGAAGCTCTTCGGCATGCAGATGCGCGCCACCGCGATGGTACGCACGAATTCCAGCGGGTCGAGCGCCTCGGTGCCGGCCAGCGGTGTGCCTTCGACCTGTACCAGCAGGTTGATCGGCACCGATTCCGGCTGCGGGTCCAGCGAGGCCAGCTGCGCGATCAGGCCGGCACGCTGGGTGCGCGACTCGCCCATGCCGACGATGCCGCCGCAGCACACATGCAGGTCGGCATGACGCACGCGCTCCAGGGTGTCGAGGCGGTCCTGATACTCGCGGGTGGTGATGATCTCGCCGTAGAACTCGGGGGCGGTGTCGAGGTTGTGATTGTAGTAGTCGAGTCCAGCTTGCTTCAGCTGCTCGGCTTGGCCGTCTTTCAGCATGCCAAGGGTGGCGCAGGTTTCCAGCCCCAGCGCTTTCACTTCGCGGACCATGTCGAGCACCGGCTCGAGGTCACGCTGTTTGGGGCCGCGCCAGGCGGCCCCCATGCAGAAGCGCGACGCGCCGGCCGCTTTCGCCGCCTTTGCAGCAGCCAGCACATCGTCGAGGTCGAGCAGGCCCTGATTTTCCACGCCGGCGTCATAACGTGCCGATTGCGGGCAGTAGCCGCAGTCCTCGGAACAGCCGCCGGTCTTGATCGACAACAGCGTCGACAACTGCACGCGGTTGGGATCGAAATTCTCCCGATGCACGGACTGCGCGCGATACATCAGGTCGGCAAACGGCAAGGCGAACAGCGCCTCGATGTCAGCCATGGACAGGCGAGCGCGCGGTTGAGTCATGTCATTCATTAATAGCCACCTCTATGGTCATGTCCTGCCACGGCTCGCGCGCGGCCCGGTAAATATCAAACACTGCCCACGGCACGATAATCAACACGGCCAGGCCCAGCACCAGCATCAGTCCCTGCCAGCCGCCCAGCAGGTCGTAAAGCGGCTGCCCAAACACCACCATACTGCCCATCACGCCGTAATAGCGGTAGCCTGCCCACTTGTTGTAATGCGCCGTGCGCGGATTGGGATGGTGAGCGATACTGGCATAGACAAACATCGAGGCGCCCAGCCAGATCATCACCGGAGGCAACGACAGCACGAACGGCAGAAAGCCGATTTTTTGGCTGGCAAGCAGCTTGCCCAGCAGCAGTGCCGTCAGCGAAATAAGAAGCACCGCGACGGTGATCAGATTGAACAGCTGTGCGGCGAAGCGGGATGACGCGGCAGAGACGACACGGTTGACTTTCATCGCCGCAATTCTCGGGGGAGCGGCCGTTGCTGTCAAATTTGCACAAACATGAAATTGAACATTCGATTACTTTTTAATCAATTATTTCCGCGAAACTGTCTCTTGTGCGGCGGCGTGGCGGCTGCGGGCCAGTTCTGTCCCGCCTGCCTGAACGACCTCCCCTGGCATACGCAGCCGCAGTGCCCGCAATGCGCCACCCCCACTCCGCTTGGCCAGACCTGCGGCGCCTGCCTCAAACGCCCGCCCGCGTTCGATCGCACCGTTGCCGCGCTGGGCTACGCCTTCCCCCTCGATCGGCTAATCCCGCGCCTGAAATATCACGGCCACCTCGCCATCGCACCGGCGCTGGGCGAGTGCCTGGCCCAGGCCGTGGCCGGTGCGCCTGCTCCCGATCGCATGATTGCGATGCCCTTGCATGCAAGACGCATCCGCGCGCGTGGCTTCAACCACGCCAGCGAAATCGCCCGCGAAGTGGCGAAACGCTTGCACCTTCCGCTGGATACCGCCAGCTGCCAGCGCATCCGCGACACGCCTCCGCAGATGGGCCTAAAGCACGATGCACGGCGCCGCAATCTGCGCGGCGCATTCGTGTGTTCCGGTGAGGTGCGGGGACAACACATCGCGCTGATCGACGACGTAATGACCACCGGGGCCAGTCTCGACGAGCTCGCCATGACGTTGAAACGGGCCGGCGCTCGTGAAGTGACGTGCTGGGTGGCGGCGCGCACGCTGCCGCCGGGCGACTGAATCCTCCGCAGGTCAGCCGTAGATCTCTTCCACGGCAAAAATGCGCCGGTGCTCGCGCATGGCGTAACGGTCCGTCATGCCTGCGATGTAGTCGGCCACTGCACGCGCCCCCTCGAGCGATTCGCGCGTCTGGTGCTCGGGCGGCAGCAGGCGGGCATCGCCGGTGAAGGCCGTATAGAGATCGCTGATAATGCGGCCCGCCTTCGCACTCATGCGCGCCACCTTGTAGTGGCGGTACAGGTTCCGCAGCAGAAAGCGCTTGAGTTCGCGGTGCTCGTCGAGCAGTGCAGAACTGAAGGCCGCCAGCGGCGGCGCCGCACGCACTTCGTCGATGGTCTGCACGCCGCTGTTTTCAATGTTCAACCGCGTGGTATTCACCAGATCGAGGATCAGCGTGTTGATGATGCGGCGCACGGTCTCGGTCACCACGCGGCGACCGTTCAGTGCCGGATACTTGGCGCGAACCTCGGCAAGGTGGCGGGCAAAGATCTCCACTTCGCTCAACTGTTCCAGTGTGATCAGTCCCGAGCGCAGGCCGTCGTCGACATCGTGGTTGTTGTAGGCGATCTCGTCCGCGAGGTTGGCGACCTGCGCCTCGAGCGAAGGCTGCTGCTTGTTCAGAAAGCGATCGCCCACCGCACCGAGCTTTTCCGCATTGGCGAGAGAGCAATGCTTGAGGATGCCCTCGCGCGCCTCGAAGGTGAGGTTCAGTCCGTCGAATTCGGCATAGCGCTCTTCCAGAAGGTCGACCACGCGCAGCGACTGCAGGTTGTGTTCGAAGCCGCCGTGCTCGCGCATGCAGGCATTCAGCGCGTCCTGCCCGGCGTGGCCGAACGGCGTGTGGCCGAGGTCGTGCGCCAGCGCCACCGCCTCGACCAGGTCTTCGTTCAGGTTCAGCAAACGGGCGATGGTGCGGCCGATCTGCGCGACCTCGATGCTGTGGGTGAGCCGGGTGCGGAACAGGTCGCCCTCGTGGTTCACGAACACCTGGGTCTTGTATTCCAGCCGCCGGAACGCGGTGGAATGGATGATGCGGTCGCGGTCGCGCTGGAATTCGGAACGCGGCGCGGCGGGCGGCTCGGGATGCAGGCGTCCGCGGGATTGAATGGAATGCGCTGCGTAGGTTGCGAACGACGGTTCCATCAAGTCTCCTTCAATGTGGCGCGGTCAGCACGCCGGTCAGCACCGCGGTCGGCACGTCGGAGGTGATCACCGCCTCGCCCAGTTTCTTCAACAGCACGAAGCGCATCTTGCCACCCTCGACCTTCTTGTCGTGGCCCATGTATTCGAGGTAGGTGTTCACGCCCAGGTCCGGCGCCACGTCCGGCAGCCCGGCAGCGCGGATCAGCGCTCGGGTGCGCGCGACGTCCGCTTCGCTCAGCCAGCCCAGCCGCCGCGAGGTTTCCGCCGCCAGCACCATGCCGGCCGCCACGGCCTCGCCGTGCAGCCAGTTGCCGTAGCCCATCCCGGTCTCGATCGCGTGGCCGAAGGTGTGGCCAAGGTTGAGGATCGCACGGATGCCGCCCTCGCGCTCGTCCTGCCCCACCACCTGCGCCTTGATCTCGCAGGAACGATAAATCGCATGGGTGATCGCCGCCGGGTCGAGCGCGCGCAGCTGGTCCATGTTGGCTTCCAGCCAGGCCAGGAAGTCGGCGTCCCAGATCAGTCCGTACTTGATCACCTCGGCCAGCCCCGCTGACAGTTCACGCGCGGGCAGCGTCTTCAGCGTATCGGTGTCGGCCAGCACCACCTTCGGCTGGTAGAACGCGCCGATCATGTTCTTGCCGAGCGGATGGTTGATCCCGGTCTTGCCACCCACCGAGGAATCGACCTGCGACAGCAGCGTGGTGGGAATCTGAATGAAGGGCACGCCGCGCTGGTAGCTCGCCGCCGCGAATCCGGCCATGTCACCGATCACGCCGCCGCCAAGCGCGATCAGCGTCGTCTTGCGCTCGGCGCGGTCGCTCAGCAGCGCATCGAAAATGAGATTCAGGGTTTCCCAGGTCTTGTAGACCTCGCCATCGGGCAGCACCACGCTCGCCACCGTCACCCCACAGACTTCCAGCGTCGCCGTCAGCCGCGCGAGATACAGCGGCGCCACCGTCGTATTGGTCACCACCATCACGCGCTTTTGCGCCAGGTG
>JBLMYH010000105.1:0-3157 GCA_050258175.1 Hyphomicrobiaceae bacterium | reverse complement strand
GCGATTGTCTCTTTTAAGGCGTATGCAGGGAATGTGACATATCGCCGCAGTGCAGGCTGGGCCTGATCTCCAAGGCGGCCGCCGGCACCGCACCGGCAAAAAAAATCCCGCCGGCAGGCGGGACAGACTTGGGTTGGAGCGTGCTAAGACGCCAGCACACTTTACGTGCGGCACGCATCCCGCACAATTGGACAAATTGCCGCAGCCCGGGGCGCGCGGCGGCGCGCGCATTACAATGCCGCCATGTCGCCAGCGACCGCCGCCACCCTGCTGTCCACCCTGCCCGCCCGTGCCCTGCTGGGGCGCCTGCTGGCGGTGCGCGTCTCGCTGATCGCCGGTTGGGCGGCCGGCATCGCTTGGCTGCACTGGGGTCTGCACATTCCGATGCCGCTGCTGCCAATGGGTGGGGTGCTGCTGCTCATGGGTCTGTTCTCGCTTGCCACCGCATGGCGGCTGCGGCAGGACATGCCCGCCACGCAGCTGGAGTTTCTGGCGCACCTGCTGGCCGATCTCACCGCGTTTGCCGTGCTGGTTTTTTTCAGCGGCGGCGTGACCAACCCCTTCGTGTCGCTGATGCTGGTGCCGATCGTCATCGCCGCGATCAGCCTGCGCCCGCGCTGGGTGTGGCTGCTGGCGGCCGTGGCCGGCATCTTCTATGGGCTGCTGCTGCTCTATTTCCAGCCTCTGGCGGTGGCCGACCCGGTCGCCGCCTACGGCATGCATCTGGCCGGCATGTGGTTCGACTTCCTGATCAGCGCCGGCCTGATCGCATTCTTCGTCACCCGCATGCATGCGGCGCTACGCGCGCGTGACCAGGAACTGGCGGCGCTGCGCGAAAAGCAGCTGCGCGACGAGCGCATCGTCGCGCTCGGCACCCAGGCCGCGCTGGCAGCGCACGAACTCGCCACCCCGCTTGCCACCATCCAGACCACCGCGCACGAACTCGCAAACGAATTCGCCAACGATCCGGGCATCGGCGCCGATTGCCGCCTGCTGGAAAAACAGGCGCAGGCCTGCAAGCGGATCCTCACCCAGCTTGCGGCGCGGGCGAACGACACCGCACCCGCTGCACAAGCGCTCGATGCCTGGCTTGCGGCGCTGGTCGAACGCTGGCAGGTGCTGCGCCCCGACGCGCGGATCGAATTCAAACTCATGCACGACAGTCGCGATTTCACCCCGCCCGAGGGGCTGGAGCAGGCGATTCTCAATGTGCTGAGCAATGCAGCCGACGTGTCGCCCCACGCCGTCGAATTCGAGGCCACGAGCAGCAACGCGGCGCTGATCCTGGAAATCGCGGATCGCGGTCCCGGCTTCTCCCCCGAGCAGAAGGCGCAGGCGGGACGCGTGCTGTTCAGCGGCAAACCGGGGCGCGGCTGGGGCATCGGCCTGGCGCTGACCCACGCCACGCTGGAGCGGATCGGCGGCAGCCTCGCCCTGGCCGAGCGCGAAGGCGGCGGCACCCGCGTGCGCATCACCCTGCCCTGGAAACCCTCCGCATGAAAATGAAACTGCTGATCGTCGAGGACGATGCCGATTTTGCTGCCGTCCTGGCGCGCGCCATGAGCAAGCGCGGTTGCGAGATCGCCGTGGCGCACGATGCGGCCGAAGCCCGGACCGTGGCGGATGCCTTTACGCCCACCCACGTCGTCGTCGACCTGAAGCTGCCCGGCGAATCGGGGCTGACCGTCGTGGCCGCGCTTGCCGCGCGGTCCCCTGCCCCCGCCATCGTCGTGCTCACCGGCTATGCCAGCATCGCCACCGCGGTCGAGGCGGTGCGCCTCGGCGCACGGCACTACCTGGCGAAGCCGGCGGATGCCGACGAGATCCTTGGCGCGCTCTTGCGCGACCAGCCCGACGCCGCGCTGGAAGTCAGCCCCGAACCGCTGTCCGTGGCGCGCCTGGAATGGGAACACATCCAGAAAGTGCTGAACGAACACGGCGGCAACATCTCGGCCACCGCGCGCGCGCTGAAAATGCACCGCCGCACCCTGCAGCGCAAACTCGACAAGAACCCGCCGAAGGCGGGCTAGGGCATCAGCGCCCGACGCCCCAGTCGACCCAGCCGGTGTAGGCTGTCAGCAGCACCAGGATGCCGAACACGATGCGGTACCAGGCGAACACGGTGAAATCGTGGCGGCTGATGAAGCGGATCAGGCCGCGCACCGCCAGCAGTGCGCTGATGAACGAGGCCGCGCTGCCCACCGCGAACAGGGCGATGTCGTCCGCGCTGAACAACTGCCAGTGCTTGAACACGTCGTAGAAGGTCGCAGCGAACATGGTCGGGATCGCGAGGAAGAACGAGAACTCGGTCGCCGTCTTGCGCGACAGGCCGAAGAACAGTCCGCCGATGATGGTCGCGCCGGAACGCGAGGTGCCGGGGATCATCGCCAGCGCCTGCGCGAATCCCACTTTCAGCGCATCGCGCCAGCTCATGTCGTCGACCGACTCGGCGCGGATCACGTGCTTGCGGCGTTCCGCCCACAGGATCAGCACGCCGCCGATGATCAGCGCGGAAGCGACGACGATCGGGTTGAACAGGTAATGCTTGATCTGCTTGATGAACAGGAAGCCCAGCACCGCGGCCGGCATGAAGGCCACGATCAGGTTGATCGCCAGCCGCTGCGACGCCGGCTCGGTCGTCACACTGACCAGCGCGTGCCCGAGGCGCGCCCGGTATTCCCACACCACCGCCAGGATCGCCGCGAACTGGATCGCGATCTCGAACACCTTGCCCTTCTCGTCGTTGAAGTTGAGCAGCTGCCCGACCAGGATCAGGTGGCCCGTGCTGGACACGGGCAGGAACTCGGTCAGTCCCTCGACGATGCCGAGGATGAGAGCGTGCAGCAGGATGATGTGGTCGGTCATGGCAAGGGTCGGGACATGAAGGAAAGCGCGCCGGGCTGGCGCGCCTGCGGATTATACGTGGCGCCCGTGGCCGCTTCGTGATCGCAGCATTCAGGCGGCCAGCGCCTGTTCTGACTGGCAGGCGGTCACCCGGTTCCGGCCCTGCTGCTTGGACTGGTAAAGGCATTCGTCGGCGGCGGCGATCAGGGCGTCCAGCGTGTGATGGCCGGGCGCGCGCTGGGCGATGCCGAAGCTGGCCGTCACCGCGCTTGCGCCGGTTTCGTGCGGGACGCGCATGGCCGCGATCGCGGCG
>JBLMYH010000104.1:0-3386 GCA_050258175.1 Hyphomicrobiaceae bacterium | reverse complement strand
AAGCAGCCGGAGGAGCTCGTCCCCGGCCGCCCGTTGTTCTTTGCGACGGCTTCCACCCTGAACGGCGTGGCCAGCGGCCTGCTGGCTGAAAGTCACGAAGGGCGGCCCACCAAGATGGAGGGCAACCCTGAGCACCCCGCCACCCTCGGCGCCTGCGACCCCTTCTCCCAGGCCTCGGTTCTGCAACTCTACGATCCCGACCGCAGTCAGGCAGTCACCTATGGCGGTGAGATCCGCTCGTGGGCCGACTTCCTCGGCAGCATGCGTGAAATGGTGGCCGCCCAGAAGATGACCAACGGCGCCGGTATCCGCATCCTTACCGAGACCGTTACGTCCCCCACGATGGCGGAGCAGTTTAAGACCGTCCAAAAGCTCCTCCCCGCCGCCAAGTGGCACCAGTGGGATCCCGCCGGGCCGCACAGCGCTCGCGCCGCCGCCGTACAGACCTTCGGCCAGCCCGTCAATACGTACTACAACCTGGCTAACGCCAAGGTCGTGGTCTCGCTCGATTCCGACTTTCTGGCTTCCGGCCCCGGCTTTCTGCGCTACGCCCGCGAGTTCGCGGCGCGGCGGCGTGTGCGCGGCAGCCAGACGGAAATGAACCGGTTGTACGTGGTGGAGCCTACTCCTACCGCCACCGGATCCAAGGCCGACCACCGGCTGCCTTTGCGCGCCGCCGATATCGAAGAGTTCGCCTGGGCTCTGGCCACCAGTCTGGGTGCGGCCAACGGCCCCAAGCAGGGTGAGAACCACGATATCTACAAGTGGCTCGGCCCCATCGCCCGCGACCTGCAACTCAACAAGGGCGCCGGCCTGGTGATCGCGGGTGAGCAGCAGCCCCCCATCGTTCATGCGCTCGCTCACGTCATGAATGCTTCGCTCGGCAACGTGGGCAAGACAGTTTCTTATACCGATCCGGTCGAAGCCAATCCCATCGACCAGGTCGCCTCGCTGGCCGACCTGGTGAAAGACCTCGAGGCCGGCCGTGTCAGCCTCCTCCTCATCCTCGGCGGCAACCCGGCCTTTAACGCGCCCGTGGAGTGGGGCTTGCGCGACCAGATCGCCAAGGCCAGCATCCGCGTACACCTCAGCCTGTACGACAACGAAACCTCCGAGCTCTGCCAGTGGCACCTGCCCGAAGCCCATTACCTGGAAACCTGGGGCGATGCGCGCGCTTTCGACGGCACGGTCACCATTCAGCAGCCGCTCATCCAGCCGCTTTACAACGGGCGATCCGTCATCGAGATCCTGCAGATGCTCACCGATCAGCCGGAGCGCCGCGCCTACGATGTCGTGAGGAGCTACTGGGCCGCGCAGCATACCGGCGCCGACTTCGAGGCCTGGTGGCGCAAGTCCGTGCATGATGGCGTGGTTCCGGGCACTGCCTTAGCCGCCCGCACGCCGGCCATCCGCGGCGCTGCCATCACTTCGCCCGCCACCAAGGAGCGCCTCGCCGGAAAGCTCGAAGTCATCTTCCGGCCTGACCCCACCATCTACGACGGCCGCTTCGCCAACAATGGCTGGCTGCAGGAACTCCCCAAGCCCATTACCAAGCTCACCTGGGATAACGCCGCCATCCTCAGCCCCGCGGATGCCCACCGCTTCAATGTGGATACCGGCGACATGGTGACTCTCACCTACCAGGGCCGCAGCCTGCGCGCCCCGGTATGGGGGCAGCCCGGTCAGGTCAATGGCGCCGCTACCCTGCACCTCGGCTATGGACGCACCCGGGGCGGGCGCGTTGCCGCCGGCATGGGCTTCAACCCCTACGGCCTCCGCACCTCCACCGCCCTGTGGCATGACAACGGCCTCGAGGTCCGCAAGACCTCCGGCTCCTACGTCTTCGCCACCACCCAGAACGACCATATCCTTGACACCCGCCGCCACATCATTCACACGGGCGACATCGCGGAGTATCGCAAGGACCCCGAATCTGTTCACGCCGGCGCGGAGGCCCCGGCGCCCGGCCTCACTCTTTATCCGGCCTGGAAGTACGAGGGCCACGCCTGGGGGATGGCCATCGACCTCAATGCCTGCACCGGATGCAGCGCCTGCGTGGTCGCCTGTGTGGCCGAGAACAACATTGCCGTGGTCGGCAAAGACCAGGTTCGCCGCGGCCGTGCCATGCACTGGATTCGCGTCGACACCTACTACAACGGCGACGTCAATAACCCGGCCATGTACAACCAGCCCGTGCCCTGTATGCAGTGCGAGGACGCGCCCTGCGAGCTGGTCTGCCCCGTGCAGGCCACCAACCATAGCTCCGAGGGCCTGAACGACATGGTCTACAACCGCTGTGTCGGCACGCGCTACTGCTCCAACAACTGTCCCTACAAGGTCCGCCGCTTCAATTTCTTCCTTTTCTCGGATTACGAAACGCCCAGCCTCAAGCTGCTTCACAATCCCGACGTCACGGTTCGCAGCCGCGGCGTCATGGAAAAGTGTACTTACTGCGTCCAGCGCATCAACCATGCCAAAATCGACGCGGAAAAGCAGAACCGCAAGGTATACGACGGGGAGATCCAGACCGCCTGCCAGGCCAGTTGCCCCACGGAAGCGATCGTCTTCGGCGATATCAACGACCCCGAGAGCCGGGTTAAGAAAATGAAACAGGAAACGCTCAACTATGGCCTGCTGGCGGAGTTGAACACCCGCCCCCGCACCACGTATCTGGCCACGCTGCGCAATCCGAATCCGGAGATTGAGTCATAGGTCGCTGCCATGCCAGATGAACAAGTAACCATAGAAAACAAGCCGGCCAAGGAAATCATCGCCCCCGGCTACACCTTCGCTTCGGTCACGGACCAGATCGCCACCGTGGTCCTCACCAAGAGGACGCCGTTTTTCTGGTTTGCCGGGCTGGCGGTCGGCATGGCGCTGCTCTTCTTCTTCCTCTGGTCCGTCGCCCTCCTGTTTGCCAAGGGCGTGGGTGTCTGGGGCATCATGGTTCCGGTCGCCTGGGGTTTCGCCATCACCAATTTCGTGTGGTGGATCGGTATCGGCCACGCCGGCACCCTCATCTCAGCCATCCTGCTGCTGCTGAACCAGCGCTGGCGCAATTCCATCAACCGCTTTGCCGAAGCCATGACGCTGTTCGCCGTGGCCTGCGCCGGCATGTTCCCGCTGCTGCACCTTGGCCGCCCCTGGCTCTTCTACTGGCTCTTCCCCTACCCCAACACCATGGGGGTTCAGCCCAATTTCCGCAGTCCCCTGGTGTGGGACGTGTTCGCGGTCTCGACATATGCCACCGTCTCGCTGCTGTTCTGGTACGTCGGACTGATGCCCGACCTCGCCACCCTTCGCGACCGCACCCAGAACCGTTTTGCCCGCTTCACCTATGGCATTCTCTCCATGGGCTGGCGCGGCTCCGCCCGCCACTGGTCGGT
>JBLMYH010000103.1:0-16165 GCA_050258175.1 Hyphomicrobiaceae bacterium | reverse complement strand
AAGAGCAGCTGCCGCAAGAGCGGCAGCGTGATCGGACGGCGCGTTTCGAGGCTGAACCGATCGAGTGCCTCCATCACCCGCAGCAGGCTTTGCATGTCGCGCGCGGTGTGATTCAGCAGATAGTCGGCCACCTGGGGATCCAAGCGGAACCCAAGGGTTTCGGCGTGTGCGCTCAATGCGGCGCGCTTTTCGGCATCGTCCAGGCCATGCACCTGAAACACCAGCCCCCAGCCCAGACGCGTCTGCAATTCTGGCATCACCGGCAGCTCTGCCGGCGCCACATTCCCCGCCGCCAGCCACAACCCGCCAGCCTCGCGCACGCGGTTGAACGCCGCAAATCCGGCATGCTGCTGCGCCTCGCTCCATGTCTCCACCTGATCCGCGATCACCGCCTGCGCGGCCTGCTGTCCGGTGAAGTCGACGGTCAGCCCCCGCGCCCTGCAGGCATGGGCCCAGGCGGCCAGCAGATAACTTTTCCCGCTACCCGGCACGCCCCACACGTATACCATGCGCTCGCCTGCCGTGCCGTCGAGCATGGCCCGAAGCTGCAGCATCAGTTCGGCGTTTCGTCCCGCCACAAAACGAGCAAGCTCAGGTTGGGCGGGCGGGCGGATGTCGAGAAGTAGCTGTTGCATAGGGAACCAAGGATAAGGCAAAGCCCTGCCGCGCTCCAGAAAAACCCCGGGCGTCGCCACGCGAAAACGCCGGTCGGGCAGCGCTATACTTATAGACTTGCTTTTTGAACCCCGAGTCGTCCCGATGAACCCAGCCTTCCCCGTTCCGGCAAAACCCCTCATCCAGCCGCCCCCGATGGTGGAGGAAGTGCTCAGCGATGATGAGCGGACGGAACTGAAGGCGCGCATCAAGAAGCTGATGCAACAGCAGGGTGCTGTGCTGGTTGCCCATTACTATACGTCGGCCGATTTGCAGGACCTGGCCGAGGAAACCGGCGGCTGCGTCTCCGATTCGCTGGAAATGGCGCGTTTCGGCCACGCGCACCCGGCGAAGACGCTGATCGTCGCCGGGGTCAAGTTCATGGGGGAAACCGCCAAGATCCTCAACCCCGAAAAGCGCGTCATCATGCCCGACCTGGGCGCCGACTGCTCGCTCGACCTGGCCTGCCCGGCGGACGAATTCGCCGCCTTCTGCGATGCCCACCCGGACCGGATCTCGGTCGTCTATGCCAACACCAGCGCGGCCGTGAAGGCGCGCGCCGATTGGGTCGTCACCTCCGGCATCGCCGCCAAGATCGTCAAGTACCTGCACCAGCAGGGCCACAAGCTCTTGTGGGCGCCGGATCGTCATCTGGGCGAGTACGTGCGGCGTATCAGCGGCGCCGACATGCTGCTGTGGCAGGGCTCGTGCGTGGTGCATGAAGCGTTCAAGGCCGAAGCACTCAAGAAGATGCGCCTAGAGCACCCGAACGCAGCCGTGCTGGTGCACCCCGAATCGCCCGAGGCCGTGATCGCGCTGGCCGACGTGGTCGGCTCGACCACGCAGTTGATCGAGGCAGTGCGCACCCTGCCCAATCCGGAATTCATCGTCGCCACCGACAACGGCATTTTCCACAAGATGCACGCCGCCGCTCCCGGAAAGACCCTGCTGGAAGCACCGACCGCGGGTGAGGGCGCCACCTGTACCTCGTGCGCCCACTGCCCATGGATGGCCATGAACGGCCTGAGAAAACTCGCGGCCGTTTTGGAAAAGGGTGGTAACGAGATCCGTGTCGAGGAATCCATCCGCGCCCGTGCCCGACTGTCGATCCAGAAAATGCTGGACTTTGCCGCAGCCGAGAAGGCCGGGACCATACAGCTGGGCGACTAGAGCCCCATGGCCGGAACCAGCCTGCTCGCCCTCATCGACGACATCGCCACCCTTCTAGACGACGTGGCGCTGCTTACCAAGGTTGCCGCCAAAAAGACCACGGGCGTACTCGGTGACGATCTGGCGCTGAACGCCGAGCAGGTGTCGGGGGTACGTGCCGAACGCGAACTTCCGGTCGTGTGGGCGGTATTCAAGGGCTCGCTCAGGAACAAGCTCGTCCTGGTACCCGCAGCGCTCGCCATCAGCGCGCTGGCGCCATGGGCAGCCACCCCTCTGCTGATGCTGGGCGGCGCCTTCCTGTGCTACGAGGGTTTCGAAAAACTGGCGCACGCGTTTTTGCATGACCGCAGCGAAAACGACTCGCATCGAGCCGAACTCGCGCAGGCGCTGGCCGACCCGACGGTCGACCTGGTCGCATTCGAGCGCGGCAAGATACAAGGCGCGGTGCGCACCGATTTCATCCTGTCGGCTGAAATCATTGTCATCACCCTGGGCACCGTCGCTCCCGCATCGTTCGGCACGCAGGTCACGGTGCTCGCCGGCATTGCCATTCTGCTGACCATCGGGGTCTACGGCCTGGTCGCGGGCATCGTCAAGCTCGACGACGGTGGGCTCTACCTCAGCCGACGAACCGGCGATGGCTTTGCCCGCGTGCAGCGCGGCGTCGGTCGCGGCATCGTCCGCGCCGCGCCATATCTGATGAAAAGCCTTTCGGTAGCGGGCACCGCAGCGATGTTTCTCGTCGGGGGCGGCATTCTGGTGCACGGCCTGCCAGGCTCGCACGGCATCGTCCACGCGATCACCCAATCCGCGGGCGCGGCACCGCCCATCGGCAGTCCGTTGGCCGCATTTGCCCCACTCTTGGTCAATGTGCTGGCAGGCGTCACTGCAGGCGCGCTGATTCTGAGCGCTCTGGCGACCACCCGGCACCTGCTCCGAAAATCGGGCCTGCTTCTTTGAGGCGAGGCTGCGCGCGTTTGTCGGCTGCCCCCGGTTGGGGGCGGGCACGACATGGCGCATCGGGTCCGCCCGAAACGCAGCCATATCCCGTAAAATACCGACTTCGAAGCAGATCGATTCGGCCCCGCCCCAGCGAGGCCGCGCCCAACCCAGCATGACCGCACGCCTGCGCGAAATTCCGTACAACTACACCTCGTTTTCCGATCGCGAAATCGTCATCCGCCTGCTCGGTTCCGAGGCGTGGGATGTGCTCAACACGCTGCGCGGCGAACGCCGAACCGGACGCTCGGCGCGCATGCTGTTCGAAGTGCTGGGCGACATCTGGGTAGTGCGGCGCAATCCCTATCTGGAAGACGACCTGCTCGACAATCCAAAACGGCGCCAGATGTTGGTGGATGCCTTGCGGCACCGGCTGCACGAAATCGAGGTACGGCGCCAGGGCAACGAACTGGTGGGCCAACTGCTGAAAGCAAGCAGCCGCGCCGTACGTGAATTCGAAGCCTGGTTCGCCGACACGGCCAGCCTGCGTGCGCGCATCCTGCGCCGGCTGGCTGGCGTGACCCGGCGCGACAACATCGCGTTCGACGGGCTGGCGCGGGTTTCCCATGTCACCGATGCGACCGACTGGCGCGTGGAATATCCCTTCGTGGTACTGACCCCAGATACTGAAGCCGAAATGGCCGGGCTGGTCGCCGGCCTGATCGAACTCGGGCTGACCATCATCCCCCGCGGGGGCGGCACCGGCTACACCGGCGGTGCGGTACCGCTGACCGAACACGCCGCGGTCATCAACACCGAAAAACTCGAAACGATGAGCGCGGTGGAGATGCTGCATTTGCCGGGCCGCGAATTCGAAGTGCCCACTATCCACTGCGGCGCCGGCGTCGTCACCAAGCGGGTGATGGACGCAGCCGAGGCCGCCGGCCTGGTGTTCGCGGTCGACCCGACATCGGCCGATGCCTCGACCATCGGCGGCAATGTGTCGATGAACGCGGGGGGCAAGAAGGCCGTGCTGTGGGGCACTGCGCTGGACAATCTGGCCTCGTGGAAGATGGTCACGCCGGACGCCGACTGGATAGAGGTCATTCGGCTCAACCACAATCTCGGCAAGATCCACGACGCCCCCTCGACAACCTTCGAAGTTCGCCGCTTTGCCGCCGATGGCAAGACGCCAAAAGGCTCACCGGAGATTCTCACCATCCCCGGCAGCCGTTTCCGCAAGACCGGACTCGGCAAAGACGTTACCGACAAGTTCCTCGCCGGCCTGCCCGGCATCCAGAAAGAGGGCTGCGATGGCCTGATCACCTCGGCGCGTTTCATCCTGCATCGGCTGCCTGCGCACACCCGCACCGTATGCCTGGAGTTCTTCGGCACGGCACGCGACGCCACGCCGGCGATCGTCGAAATCAAGAACTACTGCGACGCCCACTCCGACATCCTGCTCGCCGGACTGGAACACCTCGATGCACGCTACGTAAAGGCAGTCGGCTACGCGACCAAGTCGCCGCGCGCTGCACGCCCGAACATGGTGCTGCTGATCGACGTGGTGTCGGACGACGACGTCGCAGTAGGCGAAGCCGCGTCGAAGATCGTTCAGTTCGCCAACGCGCGCAGCGGCGAGGGCTTCATCGCGGTATCGGCAGAAGCACGCAAGAAATTCTGGCTCGACCGCGCCCGGACCGCGGCCATCGCAGCGCACACCAACGCCTTCAAGATCAACGAGGACGTGGTGATTCCGCTGCCCCGCCTGGGCGACTACACCGACGGCATCGAGCGCATCAATATCGAACTGTCGATCGCCAACAAACTGAAGCTGCTCGACGCCCTGGCCGGGTTCTTCGCCGCCCCGCTGCCGCTGCTGGAGGACGAGGATACCGTTGCCGACCCCGCGCAGGTGGAGGAAAAACGCCAGCGTGCGCTGACCCTGATCGAGTCGGTGAAAGCCCTGTGGCACGGCTACGCGAGCGACCTCGATGCGCCGCACGAAGACGAAACGGTCTTCACCGCCCTGCGCGACAAGCACATCCGCGTGTCATGGAAGCGCGAGGTGCGGCGCGAACTGCACCAGCTGTTCATCGGCCGCGAATACACGCGTGTGCGCGAGGCCTGCGACCGCATCCACAACGAGGTGCTGAAAAGCCGTGTGTTCGTGGCGCTGCACATGCATGCCGGCGACGGCAACGTGCACACCAACATCCCGGTCAACTCCGACGACTACGCGATGCTGCAGGCCGCCAACGCGGCGGTGGCACGCATCATGGCGCTGGCGACCGAGCTCGGGGGGGTGATTTCGGGCGAGCACGGCATTGGCCTCACCAAGCTCGAGTTTCTCGACGAGGCGACCATCGCGACCTTCGCCGAGTACAAGCAGAAAGTCGACCCGGCGCATCATTTCAACAAGGGCAAGCTGCTCCCCGGTGCCGATCTGCACAACGCCTACACGCCGTCGTTCAACCTGCTGGAAGCCGAATCGATCATTCTCGAAGCCTCGGAGACCGGGGCCATCGCCGACTCGATCAAGGACTGCCTGCGCTGCGGCAAGTGCAAGCCGGTGTGCAACACCCACATTCCGCGCGCCAACCTGCTGTACTCGCCGCGCAACAAGATTCTTGCCACGTCGCTGTTGATCGAGGCATTCCTGTACGAGGAACAAACCCGCCGCGGCGTGTCATTGAAGCACTTCGACGAGTTCGGCGACGTCGCCGACCATTGCACCATCTGCCACAAATGCAAGAATCCCTGCCCGGTCGACATCGACTTCGGCGACGTCTCGATCGCCATGCGCAACATGCTGCGCAAACAGGGCAAGAAAAAGTTCAATCCCGGCACCTGGGCGTCGATGGCCTTTCTCAATGCGACCGACCCCGCCACCATCAAGGCATTGCGCAAGCCGCTGATCGAATGGGGCTATTCCGGCCAGCGGCTGGGACACCGCTTGTTCAAGCGCATGGGGCTGATCCAGGCGCAGACGAAAAACCCGCCCGCCACCCTGGGCAAACCAAAACTGGTCGCGCAGGTGATCCATCTGCTCAACAAGCCCATGCCGGGCGGACTGCCGAAGAAGACCTCGCGCGCACTGCTGGGACTGGAAGACCCGTCGATCGTCCCCGTTCTGCGCAACCCGGCCAAGCTCTCCGACGATTCCGACGCGGTGTTCTACTTCCCTGGCTGCGGGTCGGAGCGCTTGTTCTCGCAGGTGGGGCTCGCCACCCAGGCGATGCTGTTCGAACTCGGCGTGCAGACCGTGCTGCCACCCGGCTATCTGTGCTGCGGCTACCCGCAGACCTCGGCCGGGCAGGCCGACAAGGGCGACGCCATCACCGCAGCGAACCGCGTTCTGTTCCACCGCGTCGCCAACACGCTCAACTACCTCGACATCAAGACCGTGATCGTGTCGTGTGGCACCTGCATGGACCAACTGCTGAAATACGAATTCGAGAAGATCTTCCCCGGCTGCCGCCTCCTCGACATCCACGAATACCTGATGGAAAAAGGCGTCAAGCTCGACAACGTGAGCGGCGAGAAGTACCTCTATCACGACCCCTGCCACACGCCGATGAAAACCCACGCGCCGATGAAAGTCGCCAACGCGCTGCTGGGCGGCGGTGTGGCCTTGTCCGACCGCTGCTGCGGCGAATCGGGCACCCTTGCCGTTACCCGGCCGGACATTTCGACACAGATCCGCTTTCGCAAGGAAGAGGAAATCCGCGCAGGGGTTGCCGCGCTGGCGACGGGGAACCAGCCGATCAAGCTGCTCACCAGCTGCCCGTCGTGCCTGCAGGGGCTGGCGCGCTACAGCGACGACACCAGCACGACGCCCGACTACATCGTGATCGAGCTGGCGAAGCAGCTCCTGGGGGACAACTGGATGGCGAACTACCTCACGCGTGTTGGCAACGGCGGCATCGAGCGAGTGCTGCTTTAGCCGGCGACGGCCTCACCGCGGCGCCAGAGGTTTAAACCCCGGCACGAACAGGTCGGCAGCACGCGCCGCGCGCCGGCCTGAAGGCTTGCCAAGCCCATCGACGCCCCGCAAGATGCGGGGCGTTTTTGTCTGGGAGTGAAATATGGCCGCTTGTCCCTTATGCGATGCGCCGGGTGGCGTGGTGTTGTGGCGAGACGCTGTCTGTCGCGTGATACTGGCCGACGAGCCGGATTACCCGGGCTTTCTGCGCGTGATCCTGGACATGCACGTCAAGGAAATGACCGATCTGCCGGCCACCGAACAACACGCCCTGATGCGCGTCGTGCTGGCGGCCGAAGCGGCATTGCGCGAAGTCATGGCGCCGGACAAGATCAACCTCGCTTCGCTCGGCAACGTGGTGCCGCATCTGCACTGGCACGTGATTCCGCGCTTCGCGGACGATCCGCATTTTCCCAACCCGGTCTGGGGCGAAAGGAAAAGGCATGCGCCGCACCTGCCGCGGGCCGATTTGGAGGCCCCGCTTGCCGCCGCGCTCAGCCGGCGGCTTGACGTTCGGGAAATGGGATGACGGTGCCGCTTTCAGGCAAGTGATGCAGGCGCTGGGGGGGGAAGATGACGGAGAAGGTGCTGCCCTTGCCTGGGGTGGACTGGATCTCCAGCCGGGCACCATGGCGGGTGAGGACGTGCTTGACGATAGCGAGGCCCAGGCCGGTTCCGCCGGTTTCACGCGAACGGCTGCGGTCAACGCGGTAGAAACGCTCGGTCAGGCGTGGGATATGCTCGGCGGCGATGCCTTCGCCCGTATCGGCAACGGAAAACACGCCCTCACCGCTGCGCTCGCGCCAAGCGAGGACGATTTCGCCACCTTCCGGTGTGTAGCGTACCGCGTTCGATACCAGGTTACCCAGCGCGCTGCGGATTTCCTGCAGACTACCCTTCAGCCATGCGCCACTGTCAAGTTGCAGCCTGACCTGGTGCCGCCCGCGGCTTAGCGACTCGGCTTCGGTTTTCAGCGCCTGTGCCAGTCCGGGAATGTCGACGGGCTCGTCCTTGAGCGTGTGATCGTTACTTTCCAGCCGTGACAGGGTTAGCAGGTCGTCCAGCAGATGCTGCATGCGACGGGTGTGGTCCAGCATGAGGTCGAAGTAGCGGCGCGATTCGCTGGCAGCCAGGTCAGGGGCATCCGCCAGGGTTTCGACAAAGCCCCCGACCACCGTGAGGGGCGTGCGCAGTTCGTGCGAGACATTGGCGATGAAATCGCGGCGCATCGCATCGACCCGCTCGAGGTCGGTGATATCGCGAGCGACCAGCAGCTTTTGCGATTCGCCGAACGGCACCAACTGCAGCGACAGGACAAGCTCGCGGTTGACCGGCGACTTGCAGACCAGGCGCCGCGAATAATCGGCCGCGTCGAGGAAATCCAGGAACTGCGCCTGCCGCAGCAGGTAGCGGATGAACTGGCCACGGTCGCGCTCGAAGTCCAGTCCCATGTATTTGCGCGAGGCGGGATTGCACCATTCGATCTGCTCGCTGCGGTTGAGGATGACCATGCCGTCGGGCACGGCCATCGCGGCGTGTTCGAACTGTTCGAGCGCAGAGGTGAGCTGGCCACGGCTTTCCTTCTGGCGGCGCTGGAGTTTTTGCAGGCGGTAGAAGATGTCACCCCAGGTGCCGGTGGCGTCGGGCGGCTCCACTTCGTCAGGGTTTTCCAGCCAGCGCGCCAAGCGAAACTCCTGCCACAGGCGGCGCAGCATCACGAAGGCCTGAATGCCGGCCAGAAATCCCAGCGCCGCCACCCAGCCCGAGCCGGCCCACAAAATCAGCGCCACCAGCAACACGCCGGCCAGCACACTGAGCGGACGCCACCAGAAACCCATGTTCACCTGCCTAAAACCGCGGTGGGCTGATTATCCCACTTCAGCTGAAAAGCGGTAGCCCGAGCCGCGCACCGTCTGGATCAGTTCGGCATGGCCGGACGGCTCCAGCGCCAGGCGCAGGCGGCGGATGTGGACGTCAACGGTGCGCTCTTCCACGAACACGTCGTCGCCCCACACCTGGTCGAGCAACTGGGTGCGGGAGTAGACACGTCCGGGGTGGGTCATGAAGAAGTGCAGCAGGCGGAATTCCGTCGGCCCCAGTTCCAGCGCCTGTCCTTTACCCTGCACACGGTGGCTGGTGGGATCGAGCTTCAGACCGTTGATTTCCACCGGCTCGTCGGTCATCTGCGGGGCACGACGGCGCAGCACAGCCTTGATGCGCGACACCAGCTCGCGCGGCGAGAATGGCTTGGTGATGTAGTCGTCGGCACCGGTATCCAGTCCCAGCACCTTGTCGCGCTCCTCGCCGCGCGCAGTCAGCATGATGATCGGAATCGGCTGGTAGCGCTCGTCGCTGCGCAGGCGCTTGCACAGGTCGATCCCCGACATGCCGGGCAGCATCCAGTCGAGCAGGATGACGTCGGGCAGGGTGCTTTTGAGAAATTTCAGCGCGTGCTCGGCGTCACCGGCTGCGGTGACCTGATGGCCGGCCTGTGCCAGATTGAATTTCAGCAGTTCCTGGATCCCGGGTTCGTCTTCGACCAGCAAAATATTGGCAGCCATGGTGATTCCAGCAGTGTTTGGACGGTGGCCATACTATGACAGCAGTATGACTGATTTATGACATCATCCAGAGTCGGCTGAATCCGCGTCAGCCTGCGCACTGGTAGAATCCACGGGTTTTCCTTTGACCCCGTCTGCCATGGATAAAACCACCCATTTCGGCTACCAGCAGGTCGCCGAATCCGAGAAGGCCGCCAAGGTGGCGGAGGTATTTCATTCCGTCGCCGCGCAGTACGACCTCATGAACGACCTCATGTCGGCTGGCCTGCACCGTCTGTGGAAGCGCTTTGCGGTGGCGCAGGCAGGCCTGCGGCCGGGCATGAAGGTGCTCGATGTCGCCGGCGGCACGGCCGACCTGACACGGCTCTTCTCGAAGGAAGTCGGCGAGGCCGGGCAGGTACTGCTCACCGACATCAACTTTTCCATGCTGCGCGAAGGTCGTGACCGCATGCTGAACGAGGGCAGGACGCCGCCTGCCGTGCAATGCGACGGCGAAAGGCTGCCCTTCCCCGACAATTACTTCGACTGCGTGTCGGTGGCCTTCGGCCTCCGCAACATGACGCACAAGGATCAGGCGCTGGCCGAGATGAATCGCGTGCTGAAGCCGGGCGGCCGCCTGCTGGTGCTGGAATTCTCCAAGGTGTGGAAGCCGCTGGAACCGGCCTACGACCTGTACTCCTTCAAGCTCTTGCCGCTGATGGGCAAACTCGTCGCCAAGGACGCGGGCAGCTACCAGTATCTGGCCGAATCGATCCGCATGCACCCCGGCCAGGAAGAACTCAAGACAATGATGGAGACCGCCGGCTTTGCCAAGGTCAGCTATCACAACCTGACCGCCGGGGTGGTGGCCCTGCACAAGGGTTTCAAGATTTGATCGCTGAAAGCCTCTTCGAGCGCAGCCTCAACCACCTGCTGCGCCAGTCGCCCGGCACGGCTGAGGCGCTTGCCCGGCATGCCGGTGCGAGCGTGCGCTTCGACCTGACGCTCAAGCAGTTCGACTTCCGCATCGCTGACGACGGCTGTTTTTCCGAAGCGGTGATCGATGTTCCCGATGCCGTCATCCGCCCCACCCCTGCGCTCGTCGCCCGGCTGCCGTTCTTTGGCCGAGATGCCCTGCGCCTCGCCGACTATAGCGGCGACCCGGCGCTGCTCGCCACGCTCGACCGGGTGTTCAAGCGGCTGAACTGGGATGCCGAAGCCGACCTCGCGCCACTGGTCGGAGACATCGCCGCACACCGGCTGAACGCGATCGGTCGCGATGCCCTCGCCGGCATCGCCCGTACCCTGTCCGCGCTCGGCCACAACGCGAGCGAATACATGGTCGAGGAAGCCGAGTTGATGGCGCGCGGCGTCGACGTTGCGCGCTTCAACCGGGAGGTCGACGTGCTTGCCGATGGCGCGGCACGGCTGGATGCCCGCCTGCGACGGCTGGAAACGCGCGACGCATGAAGCTGCTGCGTCTCGCCCGCATCCTCAACATCGGCCTGCGTTACGGGCTGGAAGAGTTCTTTCTCGGCCACGAACGGGTGCGGCCGCTACGCTGGCTGGTGCGAACCACGCTGTTCTGGCGCCCGCTCAGCGAGCCGCGCGGGGTGCGCCTGCGGCGCGCGCTGGAGGCACTGGGCCCCATCTTCGTCAAGTTCGGGCAGATGCTCTCCACCCGACGCGACCTGGTGCCGCTCGACATCGCAGACGAACTCGCGCAGCTGCAGGATCGGGTACCGCCGTTTCCTTCTGTTGAAGCCATCGCCACGCTGGAAGCAACGTACAAGCAGGCACTGACCGAGGTGTTCGCCGAGTTCGACGCCAACCCCGTCGCGTCCGCCTCGGTGGCGCAGGTGCACTTCGCCCGGCTGCATGACGGCAGGGATGTTGCGGTGAAGGTGCTGCGCCCCGGCATCGCACCCGTGATCGCGCACGATGTCTCGCTGCTGTATGCCGCGGCCGGTCTGGTCGAAAAGCTGTCCGCCGACGGCAAGCGGCTGCGTCCGCGCGAGGTGGTCGCCGAGTTCGAGAAGCACCTGGGCGATGAACTCGACCTGATGCGCGAAGCCGCTAACTGCTCGCAGCTGCGGCGCAACTTCAAGGATTCGCCGCTGCTGAAAGTGCCCGAGGTTTACTGGGATTACTGCGGCCGTGACGTCATGGTGATGGACCGGATGGACGGCATCCCGGTGAGCCAGATCGAGCGCCTGCGCGAGTCCGGCGTCGACATCCCAAAACTCGCTGCCACCGGCGTGGAGATCTTCTTCACCCAGGTGTTCCGCGACGGCTTCTTCCACGCCGACATGCACCCCGGAAACATCCTGGTGCGCCCTGGTTCCGAGCAGTACATCGCGCTCGACTTCGGCATCATGGGCACGCTCACCGACGTCGACAAGCAGTACCTGGCACGCAACTTTCTCGCTTTCTTCCGCCGCGACTACAAGGGCGTTGCCCTGGCGCACCTGGAATCCGGCTGGGTGCCGGCCGACACCCGCATCGACGAACTCGAGTCGGCGGTGCGCGCGGTCTGCGAGCCGGTGTTCGACCGCCCGCTGAAGGAGATTTCCTTCGGCCGCGTGCTGCTGCAGCTGTTCCAGGCCTCGCGCCGCTTCAACGTGGAAATCCAGCCGCAGCTGGTGCTGCTGCAGAAGACGCTGCTCAACATCGAGGGCCTCGGCCGCCAGCTCGACCCCGACCTCGACTTGTGGAAGACCGCCAAGCCGTTTCTCGAACGCTGGATGAACGAGCAGGTCGGCTGGCGCGCGCTGGTGAAGAACCTGAAGACCGAAGCGCCCAAGTGGGCGGCGCTGCTGCCGCAATTGCCGCGGCTGGCGCACCATGCCCTGAACGAAAACCGGCTGACCCAACTGGAAGCCGGCCTCACCCTCATGCTGCGGCAGCAGCAGACCCGCAACCGCTGGCTGGGCCTCATGACCGGCCTGCTGGCAGCCATCGCGACCGGGACACTCATTCTGATTTTCCGCTAGAAGACACACCATGCTGATCGGTTTTGTCATCCTCTATCTGGTCGTTTCCATCGGTGTCGGCATGTACGCCGCCACGCGCGTCCACAATTCGCGGGATTACGTCGTAGCGGGCCGCCACCTGCCGATCTACATCGTCACCGCCACCGTCTTCGCCACCTGGTTCGGTTCAGAAACGGTGCTCGGCATCCCCGCAACCTTTCTCAACGAAGGCCTGCACGGCATCGTTTCCGACCCCTTCGGTTCTTCGATGTGCCTGATCCTGGTAGGGCTGTTTTTCGCCCGCAAGCTCTACCGGATGAACCTTCTCACCCTTACCGACTACTACCGCAAGCGCTATGGCCGCAAGGTGGAAGTCATCACCGGCGTGGCCATCATCCTTTCCTACCTCGGCTGGGTGTCGGCCCAGATGACAGCCCTCGGCCTGGTATTCAACATCCTGTCCCAGGGCGTCATCACGCAAACCCAGGGCACCCTGATCGGCGCCGCCATCGTGCTGCTCTACACGCTCTATGGCGGGATGTGGTCGGTGGCGCTGACCGATTTCTTCCAGATGACCATCATCATCGTCGGCCTGCTGTATATCCTGTATGTGGCGTCCAACCTGGCGGGCGGGCTCGGACACGTGGTCCAGCACGCCGCGCGGAAGGGCCAGTTCAACTTCTGGCCGCAAGCCAATGCCAAGGATGTGATCGCCTTCATCGCCGCCTGGATCACCATGATGTTCGGCTCCATCCCCCAGCAGGACGTGTTCCAGCGGGTGATGTCTGCCAAGAGTGAAAACGTCGCGGTGGCAGGCTCGGTCATGGGCGGCAGCTTCTACTTCTTCTTCGCCTTCGTGCCGCTCACCATCGCCTATTCGGCCACGCTGATCGACCCCAATCTCGTTTCCGGCCTGCTGAACAAGGATCCGCAGATGATCCTGCCGCAACTCATCCTCAACCACATGCCAGTGTTCGCCCAAATCATGTTCTTTGGCGCCCTGCTCTCAGCCATCATGAGCACGGCCTCGGGCACGCTGCTCGCCCCTTCCGTCACCTTCTCCGAGAACATCCTCAAACCCTATTTGCCGCACCATAATGACAAGACCCTGCTCCTGACCATGCGCGTCGTAGTGGTGTGCTTCGCTGCCATCGTCACGCTGTTTTCCCTCTACTCCAACGCCTCCATTTACCAGATGGTGGAGAACGCCTACAAGGTCACGCTCGTGGTCGCCTTCGTTCCGCTGGTCTCGGGCCTGTATTGGCAGCGTGCCAGCAAGCAGGGGGCGTACCTGTCGATCGCGCTGGGGTTGGCGGTGTGGCTCCCCATGGAAGTCTGGCTGCCTGAAGGCACGGCGCTGCTGCCGCCGCAGTTCGCAGGGTTTCTGGCCAGCGCGACGGGCATGGTAATCGGCTCGTTGAAGCCGGAACTTTTCGGGGGCCGCCGGCCGCGCCACGCGCATTCCTGACCGGTTCGGGTGGCTTGGCGCCAGAGTCCCAGACGAAGCGCACGCGTCGCACGAAGGCCAACAACGAGTGGAATTGCTGCCCCGGGTGCGCCTGCTACCGCAAATAGCCTTCGTGTTCCAGTTTCAGCAGGATCTGCTGCACCGCCTCTTCAACCCCGAGGCTGGTGGTATCGATCGCCAGTTCCGGTTTCTCGGGCACTTCGTAGGGGTCGGACACGCCGGTGAATTCGGGGATCAGGCCGGCGCGTGCCTTGGCGTACAAGCCCTTGCGGTCGCGCGATTCGCAGGTCTCGATCGGCGTGGCGACGTGAATCTCGACAAAGCCCCCAACCGCCTCGATCATCCTGCGCACGTCGCGTCGGGTGTCGCGATACGGCGCAATGGGTGCACAGATGGCGATACCACGATTCTTGGTGATTTCGGACGCGACAAAGCCGATCCGACGCACGTTGATGTCGCGGTGGGCTTTGGTGAAGCCGAGCTCGGATGAAAGATGGCGGCGCACGATGTCGCCGTCGAGCAGGGTCACGCAACGTCCGCCCATTTCCATCAGGCGCGCGGCCAGCGAGCGCGCCAGGGTGGACTTCCCTGCGCCGGACAAGCCTGTGAAAAATACGGTGAAGCCCTGGCGTTCGCGCGGCGGGCTCTGCCGGTGCAATTCGGCGATCACTTCGGGAAAGCTGAACCAGTCCGGAATCTTCAGCCCGCTCTGCATGCGGCGCTGGAATTCCTCGCCGCTCAGCGTACGCAATCGCGCCCCCGGCGGGGCATCGGTTTCCGGCAGGTATTCGGCGCGGTCTTCCACATACACCATGCGCGGGTAGGCGATGAGGCGTACGCCCATTTTCTCGGCCAACTCCGTCACGGGCAGATCGCCGTGCGGCTGTGCAAGGTCCTCGCCCCGCCGGCAATCCCCGTCCGGCTGGTGTTCGCCGCCCGCAATCAGCAGGCTGCAGCCATAGTTGCGTGCGACGATGGCACGCAGCAGCAGCGCACGGGCACTCGCTTTGCGCGGGGGTGCCGGCAGCAGCGACAACTGGGTGCTGGCGGCCGGGAACCGTTCACGGATGGCGAGAAAACTGCGCACCAGGGCAAAATAGCCGGGCGCCTCGGTAATATCCCCACCCACCTGCGGATGCAGCAGCAGGTTGGCTTCGTTTCCGATTGCACTTTTCAGACAGAACTCGAATTGCGCACGGTGCATCGGCTGGCACGCCTGCCAGGCGACCACGCGCCGCCAACCGCGCCGCGCAAACAGCGCGCGCAGATCGGCCGGGGTGGCGCGCAGGCTGGCGAAATCCGGGTGCGGCGGTAGAGCGACGCCCTCGACTGCGCCGCCCAGGTGCCTGACGCCGTCCGCCTCCCACACATCGTTGACGGTCAACACGGCGAGCATGAAACCCTCGCCGTCACGCAGCGCCACCCGGTCGCCGGATTTCAGGTCGGCCGTGGCCTTGTGGGTGCTGGTGAGCGTGACCGGTAGCGGCCAGAAGGTGCCGTCGTCGAGTTGACGGTCCGCCGCGACACGCTCGCATTGCGCCCGCGTCATGAAGCCGGTGAGCGGCGAGTAGGCGCCGCTCATCAGCATTTCGAGTTCGCACTGCTGCCGCCAATCGAGATCGAGCGAAGGCAGGCCCAGCGCTTCCCGCTTGAGGTCGGTACCTTTCCCGGGATCGATCAGGTTGACGAGGGTGCCGCCGTAAGGCGCGATCAGTTGATTCACCATTCAGCTCCGGGTAAAGACCGCAAAGAACGTAACAATAAACCGGCCGAGCTCGGATTCCGGTAGATGATTGATGCCGGCCGCCCCCTTGCGCCCGCCTCCGGTGTCGAACTGGCTGCACAGTTCATCTGCGCCGGACTTGGCCACCAGCGGTGCGCGCACGCTGACGACATAGCCGCCGCCCGGCTTGGCCGTGAGCACGGCATGCGCCTGTGCGGGTGACTCGACTGCCAACTGGTTGCCGAACACGCCGGAAATCCGCCGCGCCCATTTTTCGGGCGGCAGCATGAAGATGCGCCCCGTGGTGCGCGATTCCGTTGCGTCCAGGGCAACGGCGCGCGCCATGTCCTCCTGATAGCCGGCCTTCAGCGTTCGATAGGCAGCCGATTCGGCGATGAAAGCGAAGGGATCGGCAAACGGTCGCATCTGGCGATACAACTCGGCCGGGTCGTAAAACAGGTCGTCGAGCGTTTCGCCGTAGCCGTTGTAATTGAGGCATTCCCCCAGCGACTGCAACTGCGCCAGCTGGTCGACCGACAGGTTCAGGGGAATGGCGGCCTGCCGTGCCGCATCGGCGAGGTTGTCGCCGAACGCGGCGGTGACCGCCCATGTCAGGTGCCTGCCCCGCAGATACCGGTTGACCAGCAGGCTGGTGCAGACGTTGGCGTCGGTGTCGATGTGCGACTCGAAATGGGGATGCTCGGGAATATCGCC
>JBLMYH010000102.1:0-2643 GCA_050258175.1 Hyphomicrobiaceae bacterium | reverse complement strand
ACAGCGTCTTCGCCTTGACGATGATGTCCTTGAGGATCTTGTTGACCGCGTGGCCGATGTGGATGTCGCCGTTGGCGTAGGGCGGGCCGTCGTGCAGAATGAATTTCGGTCGCCCGGCCGCGGCCTTGCGGATCGCTTCGTAGCGCTTTTTCTCTTGCCAGCTTTTCACCCAGCCGGGTTCGCGCTTGGCGAGGTCGCCGCGCATCGGGAAGGGGGTGTCGGGCAGGTTGAGCGTGTTCTTGTAGTCAGGCATGACGTTGCTTCAAAAAGTGTTTGGCGTTGTCGACGTCGCGGCGGATCTGCGCAACGAGGCTGTCGAGGTCGGGGTATTTCTCTTCTTCGCGCAGCTTGTGCAGGAAATCCACGCGCACGCGGCGGCCGTAAACGTTGGCGTCGAAATCGAACAGATGCACCTCGAGCACGGGCACGGCGTCCGCGCCCTTGACGGTGGGACGCTTGCCCAGGCTGGCCACGCCGGGGAGCGGGGCGCTGTCGAGGCCGCAGAGTTCGACCGCAAAAATCCCCATCAGCGGCGGGCGGTTGTGCTTGAGCTGGATGTTCGCCGTGGGGAAGCCGATGCCGCGCCCCAGTTTGTCGCCGTGTACCACGCGCCCGGAGATGCTGTAGGGCCGGCCGAGCAGACGCGCCGCATGCTCGAGTTTGCCTGCAGCGAGCGCCTGGCGCACTGCGGTCGACGAGGCGCGCTCGCCCGCCACTTCGATCGTGGGCAGGAATTCGGCGTCGAAACCGAGCGACTGGCCGGCTTGCTGCAGCAGGGCAAAATCGCCCGCACGCTTGGCGCCATAACGGAAATCGTCGCCCACCAGCACGTAGCGCGCCTGCAGCGTGCGCCCAAGTACCTGCTCGATGAAGGTTTCGGCGGTCAGGGCCGAAAAGCCGCGGTCGAAACGGAACACGTGCAGGCGGTCGATTCCCAGCCGCTGCAGGTGCTCGGCCTTTTCGCGCAGGCTGGAAAGGCGCGCCGGCGCCTGTTCGGGTGTGAAAAACTCGCGCGGATGCGGCTCGAAACTCAGCACGCAACTCGGCAGGCCGCGCGACCGGGCCACTTCCTGCAAGCGGGCGAGCATGGCCTGGTGCCCCAGGTGCAGGCCGTCGAAGTTGCCGATGGTGACCGCGTGGGGCGTGCCGAGTGGACGAAAACCGTGGGTGATGCGCATTGCGGGCGGAGCGCCGAAAAGCGCATATTCTAGCCGATTCAGGCCTTTACAGGCTGCTGGCGGCAACCTGGGAGGGCTGTTATTCGGCCGCGCGCCGGACGAACTGCCGCGGACGGAAGCCCATCAGCCCGAGTGCTGCAAAGTACAATGCGATGCCGCCGCCGACCAGCAGCGTCAGCCGTGCCAGCCGGTCGTAGGCCCGGGCAGACAGCCACCATTGCGTTTCGCCCATGGCGAAATAGAGCATGGCTGCCATCAATGAGACGGCCAGCAGCACGCGCAGGAAGTAGGCGGCCCAGCCTGCTTGCGGCTGATAGACCCCCTGTTTTTTCAGCAGATGCAGCAACAGGCCTGCATTGATGCAGGCCCCGAGTCCGATGGCCAGCGCCAGGCCGGCGTGGCCGAGGGGCCCGATGAACGCGAGATTCATCAGCTGGGTGGCGATGAGGGTGAAGATGGCGACCTTGACCGGCGTGCGGATGTTTTGCCGCGCGTAGAATCCGGGCGCCAGCACCTTGACCAGAATCAGCCCCAGCAGTCCCAGGCTGTAGGCCACCAGCGCTCGCTGTGTCATGGCGACGTCATGTGCGTCGAACGCACCGTAGTGGAACAGCGTGGTGATGAGCGGCACCGCCAGCACCGCCAGCGCAACTGCGGAGGGCAGCGCGAGCAGCAGGGTGAGCCGTAATCCCCAGTCGAGCAGTCTGGAATATTCGGCCGGCGAATCGTCGGCGTAGTGCTTGGCCAGGCTGGGCAACAGGATGGTGCCCAGCGCCACCCCGAGCATGCCGGTGGGAAACTCCATCAGGCGGTCGGCGTAATACAGCCAGGACACGCTGCCGTTGGCGAGGAACGACGCGAAGATGGTGTTGATGAGCAGGCTGATCTGTGCCACCGACACGCCCAGCGTGGCGGGTGCCATCAGCTGCAGGATCCGGTGCACGCCAGGATCGTTGATGTGCCGCGTCGGGCGCGGCAGCATGCCGATTTTCATCATGTGCGGCAGCATCCAGGCAAGCTGCAGCACGCCGCCCAGCGCCACCCCCCAGCCCAGCGCCAGCACCGGCGGGTCGAAATAGGGCGCCAGCCACAGCGCGGCGCCGATCATGGCCACGTTCAGCAGCACCGGCGCGAACGCCGGCACCGAGAACTTGCTGTAGGTATTGAGCACGCCGGCCGCCAGCGCCACCAGCGAGATGAACACGATGTAGGGGAAGGTGATGCGCAGTAGCGTGACCGTCAGCGCGAATTTTTCCGGGTCGGCCCGAAACCCGGGAGCGCTGACATAGGCCACCCACGGCGCGCCCACGATGCCCAGCAGGGCGACGACGACCAGCGTCAGCGTCAATGCGGTGCCGACTTGGTTGACCAGGGTGTGGGTGGCGTCGTGGCCTTTGCGGGCCTTGTATTCGGCGAGGATGGGAACGAAGGCCTGCGAGAACGCGCCTTCGGCAAACAGCCGCCG
>JBLMYH010000101.1:0-4713 GCA_050258175.1 Hyphomicrobiaceae bacterium | reverse complement strand
CGAAACCGTGCTGGGCCTGGTCATCGCGCTCGCTCTGAATGCGCAGTTCCGCGGCCGCGGCGGCCTGCGCGCAGCGATCCTGATTCCGTGGGCGATCCCGACCGTGGTGTCGGCGCAGATGTGGAGCTGGATGTTCAACGACGTGTTCGGCGTCATCAACCACGGGCTGCTCGCGCTCGGCCTGATCGCGCAGCCGGTCGCCTGGCTTGCCTCGCCGCACACGGCGCTGCTCGCCATCATCCTGGTCGACGTCTGGAAGACCACGCCGTTCATGGCGCTGCTGTTGTTGGCGGGGCTGCAGATGCTGCCGAAGGAATGCTTCGAATCCGCCCGCGTCGACGGCGTGCATCCGCTCAAGGTGTTCCTGCGCATCACGCTGCCGCTGCTCAGGCCTGCGCTGATGGTGGCGATCGTCTTCCGCCTGCTCGACGCCTTGCGCATGTTCGATCTGGTCTACGTGATGAGCGGCAACAGCCGCGACACCATGTCGATGTCGGTGTATGCGCGCCAGCAGCTCATCGACTTTGGCGACCTCGGCTTCGGCTCCGCGGCGGCGACGCTGATCTTCGCGATCATCGCGCTGTTCACCGCCGTGTACCTCACCGCGACCCGCGTCGGCCGGGAGCATTGAAAATGTCCCCCCGAGTGAAGCGACTGATCGGCAAGAGCGCGTTCACCCTGCTGCTGGCCGCCATCGTCCTCTACACGGTGTTCCCGTTCTACTGGGCGATTGTGTCGTCGCTGAAATCGGGCTCGGCGCTGTTCCAGGTGGATTTCTGGCCGACGCATCCGCAGTGGCAGAACTACGTCGCGGTGTTCCGCGAACAGCCTTTCGGCCGCAACATCCTCAACTCGCTCTTCGTGGCGGTCTCCACCGTTGCGCTGTCGCTTGCACTGGCGCTGGCCGCTGCCTACGCGATCGGCCGCGTGCAGTTTCGCGGCCGCACGCTGCTGCTGTTCGTGATTCTCGGCGTATCGATGTTCCCGCAGATCGCGGTGCTGTCCGGCATGTTCGAGCTGATCAGCGCGCTCGGGCTGTACAACAATCTGCTGGCGCTGTCGTTCTCCTACCTGATCTTCACCTTGCCGTTCACGGTCTGGGTGTTGACGACCTTCATGCGCGAGCTGCCGAAGGAGCTGGAAGAGGCCGCGATCGTCGATGGCGCGACCCCGCTTACGATCGTCACGCGCGTGTTCATGCCGCTGATGGGCCCGGCACTGGTGACCACCGGCCTGCTGGCGTTCATCGCGGCCTGGAACGAATTCCTGTTTGCACTGACCTTTACGCTGTCGAGCGACATGCGCACGGTGCCGGTGGCGATCGCGCTGATTTCCGGCGCCAGCTCGCACGAGCTGCCCTGGGGCAACATCATGGCCGCGTCGGTTATCGTCACCGTGCCGCTGATCGTTCTGGTGCTGGTGTTCCAGCGGCGCATCGTGTCCGGACTCACCGCCGGCGCGATCAAGGGCTGATCCCCGTTGAGGAGTTAACCATGCACAAGAGGAGTCCGTAACCCATGGCTGCCATTTCCGTGCAGGCTGTCGGCAAACGCTTCGGCAGGACCGAAGCCGTCAGGAACGTCGGGTTCGACATTCGCGACGGCGAATTCGCCGTATTCGTCGGACCGTCCGGCTGCGGCAAATCCACGCTGCTGCGCCTGATTGCCGGCCTGGAGGATGTCAGCGCCGGGAGCATTGCATTCGATGGCCGGGACGTGACCGAGCTCGCGCCGGCCGAGCGCGGTGTCGCCATGGTGTTCCAGTCCTACGCGCTGTATCCGCACATGAGCGCCTACGACAACATGGCGTTCGGCCTCAAGCTGGCGAAGGCCGACAAGGGGAGCATTGCCGTGCGCGTGCGCGAAACGGCCCGCATCCTGCAGATCGAGCATCTGCTCGACCGCAAGCCGCGCGAGCTGTCCGGCGGGCAGCGCCAGCGCGTGGCGATCGGTCGCGCGATCGTGCGCCAGCCGCGCGTGTTCCTGTTCGACGAGCCGCTGTCCAATCTCGACGCCGCGCTGCGCGTGCAGATGCGCATCGAACTCAAGCGCCTGCATCGCGACCTCGGCACGACGATGATCTACGTCACGCACGACCAGGTGGAAGCGATGACGCTGGCCGATCGCATCGTCGTGCTCAACGCCGGCGCGGTCGAACAGATCGGCGCACCGCTGGCGCTGTATCACCATCCGCGCAACCTGTTCGTCGCAGGCTTCATCGGCTCGCCGACGATGAACTTTCTGGCCGCCACCGTCACCGCCTGCGACGCAAGCCAGGTCACGCTCGACCTCGGCACTCGCCGGCCCATCGTCGCAACCGTCGCCGACCCGACGCGGCTTCGGCCGGGCGCGCAGGTCACGCTCGGACTGCGGCCCGAACACCTGATGGCCGCCTCCGCCGACGCCGGACAGCTCGACGGCGAGGTCATCGCGCTCGACCAGCTGGGTTCGGAAGCCTATGTCCACGTCGCCTGCGGCAAGGGCGATCCCCTGGTGCTCAAGTCCGCCGGCGACACCGCGATCGAGCTGGGGCAACGTGTGTCGGTCGCCGTGCCGCCGCACGCGTGCTACCTGTTCGATGAAACCGGAACGGCTTTGCCGCGGCCGAATTCAACGCGCACCATCACGATCGTGGGTCGTTGATCAACCCACAGTAGCCACGGAGCGTTACCCATGTCAGAGCAAGCCACCGCAGTCATCCAGGTAGTCAATGCTTTCGCCGATTGCTGGAACAAGCACGACATGAGTGCGTTCGCCGAGCTGTTTGCCGAAGACGCGGAGTTCGTCAACGTCGTCGGGCTCTGGTGGAAGGGTCGCGCGGAAATCAAGGCCGCTCACGAGTTCACGCACCAGACGATCTTCAAGGAGAGTCGGTTGAGCATCTCCGGCATATCGACCCGCTTTCCTGCCCCGGATATCGCAATCGCCCGGTGTCGGTGGACGCTCGAGGGTCACGTCTCACCGGAGGGGGCGCGTCTGCCGCCGCGCAACGGAATCCTCGTGCATACGCTGCGCCGGCACGGCGGCCCGTGGCGCATCATCGATTCTCAAAACACAGACATCATCGAGGGCGTCGTCTCCCGGCCGCAGTAGGGCATCCCAATCGGTGTGCCGAGACGCCCGGATCGAGCGTCAAGCACACCAGGCCGCAACGCGCCCCCGGCGTCAAACCCGGCTGGCCGTCTGCCGCATCACGTTGGCGGCGAAGCGCATCGCCTGCTTCACCGGCGCCGGCAAGGGCGCGCCGCCGTGATCGACCGCGGTCTGCGCGTGCTGCGCTTCGTCGACCTTCATCTGTTCGACCACCGCCCGGCTCTTCGCGTCGGCTTCCGGCAGCTGCTGCAGGTGGCCGTCGAGATGGGCCTCGACCTGGCGCTCGGTCTCGGCGAGGAAGCCGAGGTTCCATTTGTCACCCAGCAGCCCGGCGACGACGCCGATGCCGAAGGCACCACCGAACCACAACGGGTTCAGCAGGCTCTTGCGGCCGCCGAGTTCGTTGATGCGCGTTTCGCACCAGGCGAGGTGGTCGGTTTCTTCGCGCGCGGCCTGTTCGAGTTCGGCGCGCACCGTTTCATTCTTGGCGGTGAGCGCCTGGCCGGCATACAAGGCCTGCGCGCATACTTCGCCGACGTGATTGACGCGCATCAGCGCGGCGGCCTGGGCTTTTTCCGCCTCGCTCATATCGGCTTCCGGGCCGGTTCCGGGATAGGGGCGGCCGGCGTGGGGGCTGGCGAAGACGGTGCGCAGGCCGAGGTCGAAGGTAGTGATGAGCTGGTCGAGTTTGTTCATGGCTATTTCACGAAATAGTTGAAGTTGGCATACGCGGCTTCGGCGACCTTGAACCACTGGAATTCGGTGTCGCGGAAGGCTTTCCACGGTCGGTAGATGGCGGCGAAGTCGGGGTTGGTCCTGGCTTCCGCCTCATACAGCTCGAACGTGGCGCGGCGCGCGGCCAGCATCACGTCCTTGGGGAAGGCATGCAGCTTGACGCCCTGCCCCACCAGGCGCAGCAGGGCAGGCGAATTCTTGGCGTCGTATTGCGCCAGCATCAGCTGGTTGGCTTCGGCGGTGGCGACTTCGAAGGCCTGCCGATAGACCTCGGGCAGCGCACGCCACGATGCCTCGTTGGCATAGAAGGACAGCTGCGGCCCGCCTTCCCACCAGCCCGGATAGTAGTAGTGCTTGGCGATCTTGTGGAAGCCGAGTTTCTCGTCGTCGTACGGCCCCACCCATTCGGCGGCGTCGAGCGCGCCGCGTTCGAGCGCGGGGTAGATGTCGCCGCCCGGGATCGTTTGCGGCACCGCGCCGAGCCTCGCCATGATCTTGCCGCCGATGCCGGGGATGCGCATTTTCAAACCGCGCAGATCGGCCAGCGACTTGATCTCCTTGCGGAACCAGCCGCCCATCTGCGTGCCGGTGTTGCCGCCGGGAAACTGCAGCACGTTGTATTTCGCGTAGAGCGCGCGCATCGCCTCGAGGCCGCCGCCGGCGTACATCCAGGCGTTCTGCTGGCGCGCCGTGAGGCCGAACGGGACGGCGGTGTCGAAGGCGAGCGCGAGGTTCTTGCCGACGTAGTAATAGCCCGCCGAGTGGCCGCATTCG
This sequence comes from Hyphomicrobiaceae bacterium, assembly GCA_050258175.1. Classification (GTDB taxonomy): domain Bacteria; phylum Pseudomonadota; class Gammaproteobacteria; order Burkholderiales; family Thiobacillaceae; genus Thiobacillus. The sequence goes on along the minus strand of JBLMYH010000101.1, from coordinate 112 downwards.
GCTGTGCCGTTGCCGACCGCGTCGAGCACCTGCAGGCCGGGGACCAGCTCGCCGCCGGCGAACACGCGGATCTGGAAACGGCCGCCGGTCAGCGCCGCGACGCGCCTCGACA
>JBLMYH010000100.1:0-6981 GCA_050258175.1 Hyphomicrobiaceae bacterium | reverse complement strand
AACTGACGCCCGCCGTGCTGGCGCCGTTCGAGGGCTTCAACGCCGCGCTGCTGCAACAAATCGTGCAATTCAACCGCAGCTCGTGCGCGCTGTCCAACTTCCCCGACGAGCACGATCCGGGCCAGGACTACCGCGACGCCATCACCCGCGACCTCGCCGCCGCCTGGCGCGAGTTCGCCATCAACGCGAACGCCATCCTGCTCGGGAAAACCCAATCGGAGCGTGCCGCCGCGCTGACCGGATAAGCGCCACCCCTCCCATCGTGCCGGGTTCGTCGAGCCGACCGGCGCACCACGCGATCACCCCCCCGACCATGCCTCCCGTCACCCCCCGCCTCCCCGACCTCCAGACCCAACCCGCGCTGGCCCTGCTGCGCCTGGCGGCGCTGTCCGCCGGTCCCGACGGCATGCTCGACGACGAGACGCTGGAGCTGATGTTCGAGCAGGTCGAGACCGGCGCGCTGGCCGCCATGCAGGCAAGCGAGGTGTGGGCCGAACTGGCGCAGGGCCTGATGGGCCACACGCCGTCGAACATGTTCCGCGCCCTCTACGCCAGCGGCGCATTGATGGAAGTGCTGCCCGAAGTGGCGGGCGTGTTCGGCGTGCCGCAGATCGCCGACGACCCGCCGCAGGTCGACATCGGCCAGCATCTGCTGCGCGTGCTCGACGAGACAGCCCGCTGCGGCGCGCCGCTGGCGGTGCGCTTCGCCGCGATGGCGATGCACGTCGGCAAGTCGGACTCCCCGCCCGAGCATCTGCCGGTCCACTACCGCCACGTCGAGCGCGGCCGACCGCGCATCGAGGCGATGTGCGCGCGTTTCCAGGTGCCGGCAGACTGCCGCGAGCTGGCCTTGATGGCGCTGGTCGAATGCGAGCGGGTGCATCGGGTTTCCGAAGTGCGCGCCGGACCGGTGGCCGCGATGCTGGAGCGCTTGGGCGCCTTCGACCACCCGGAACGCTACGCCCAGCTGATGACGCTGTGCGCCTGCGACTACCGCGCCTACGGCGGGCGCGCGCGACAGGTCTACCCGAAAGCGGTCCTGCTCGGCACCGCGCTCAAGGCCTGCGCCGGCATCGACGCCGCTGCGCTCGACGCCGACGCCCTGCAGGAAGCCCGCGCCGCCGCCATCGCCACCGCGTTCCGCTCGGAGCGCTGGTCGGATTCGCGGACCTGACGACCGCAGCCGCCGACCTCCACCCGGCCGCACGATGAGCCAGCCAGTCAGCCTTCACCCCGGAACAGGTCGACTGCACCACCGCCGTCGTACTCAAGATCCTCGACAACAAATGCCAGATGCTGCCCGGCGAAAAACGGGCCTGCGCGAGGGACTGTTCGGCTAGCCGTGTCGATGGCCGGCGCGGCACTTTTCGTCGTCGCAGCCGTGGCGTTGTTGGGCATAGCACGCCCCGTGAACGCGATTATTTATATGCAATCGCAGCGCTGGTCGGACCAGCAAGTCCAATGATTTCGAATCGCTTGAACCCGACTTCGCTGCACCAGCCGCGGAAATCTGCGCCGGTATAGTCAAAGCCATCGCCAGTTTCGATCAGCATGTTGAGCGACATGAGCAAGCCGAAGGCATTCTCCCTCCGCCCGTCATCAATGAGATTTTCGATCGCGATGAATGCCCCGTCTGGCGCGAGCGCGTCATAGGCCTTGCGGATCAGAAGCTTCTTCTTATCCAGATTCCAATCGTGCAGGATGTTGCCCATTGTGATCACGTCCGCCGGCGGGAGTTCGTCCTGAAAGAAATCCCCGGCCACGGCTGTAATACGCCCTTCCATCCCGGCCGCCTCGATATGTTTCCGGGCGAGCGGCTCTACGGGCGGAAGATCGAAACTGGTAAACGTCAGGTGCGGGTGCCGCGCACCCACAATCCTCGACAACAGTGCCAGCGCGCCGCCCACGTCGCCGACCGTCTGGTACTTCGTGAAGTCAAACTTATCCGCCAGAATTGAGAAATTGGCGGCCTGAAAAGCGCTCATGGCATCGAGAAAGGTGCCCAAAGACGTCTGGTTTGCATAGAGTTCCTCGAACAGCGATTTTCCGCCATGCTTGACTTCGTTCTGAGGTTGACCGGTTTTCAGTGCAGTACCGAGGTCATTCCAAAAAGAGAATAGGCGTGCATTCAGCATTTCCGGTAAGCCGCCTAGGTAGCTAGGGCTCTTCTTGCTCAGAAATGCCGCTGTCTGCGGCGTGTTCTTGTATTGCCCTTCCGCCCCGTCTCCATCGCGCTCCAGAAACTTCAAGGCCACCAGCGCATCGAAGAAATCATAGGTTCCGCGGGGATGAAGCCCTAGTTTTTCTCCGAGTCGCGGCGCGGACAATTTGCCGTCCCCGAGGGTCGTGAATAGATCCAGTTCCACTGCGGTCAATAAGACTTTCGACGCCCAAAATGCCGTCGCGGTCTGCATGATGTGTGAAGGGTCGAGTTGCTCGCTCATTATTCAGCTCTCCATATCTTTGCATCGTGTTCACGCAGCATCCGCTAGATATCTGTCCACGTTCTCCTGCGTAATCACGTCAATGCCTGTATCGATCGCCTGAGGCAGCTGAACGCCCAGCGACGCTTGCCACAACATCAGGACTGACATCGAGCCTTGCATTTTCGGAATGGTTGCAGCAGAGGACTCGATCACGCCTTCTTTAATGGCGTCGAGTATGGGCTTGATCCCATCCATACTGACTACCTTTACTTTGCCGGTCTTCCCGGCCTCTTTGACAGCCGCGGCTATGCCAATCGGCCCGGATGCATCGCAGCACAAGTACCCACTTAGGTCTGGATGCGACTGCAGGACGCCAGACGCTTGCTGGTGCGCCGTCCCAATGTCGTCATTGTCAACGCCACCGTCTACGACCGTGATATCGGGATACTTCTTCAATACGGCCATCTGCGCTTGGTAGCGTTCTTTGTGGTTTGGGGCGGTGGGATACCCTTGCATCACAGCCACTTTGCCAGCCGACCCAATCAGGTTGACGAGACGCTCGGCCGCGATGACCCCCTGCCGAGCAAAGTTGTTGCCAACGCTGGTGATGCGGCCATCTGGCGAGGGTGAGTCGAAGAGAACCACCGGGACATCTTGACCCCTGATGCGGTTGATGACCGTCATATGACTTACTGCATCAACCGGATCCACGGCGATGCCGTTGGGGCGAGTCCGGGCGGCTTCCTCAAGGATCGCGTTCTGCGCGAGGACGTCGCAAATTGATGGCGGCATATAGTCGACCACAATCTCGACACCGAGCTCACGGCTTAGGATTTCAGCCTGCGCCCGTGCACCTTTGTTTACCTCGTCGAACCATGGATGTGCGACTTTTGGGACGATAATGAATCGAAGTGCTCGTGCCATTTGTCGAATCTCCGGAAGCCTGACAGTTATTCAAGTGGCCTAAAGCCGAGACATCCTGCATTCTAGAAGCGAACCCCAGGGGATCAACCCACGATCACCTGTCGGGCCGAATTGCGATAGCTTCCGGTCTGCTTTGCCCTCAGCAGCAGCCATGCGCAGCACGCGGCTGAATGACCGCTTCTGGCCGGTTAGAAGCAGGCGCACGATGCTTGGACGCTGGTAGCATCAGGTTTCCTCAATCAACCCGCGGGAATTCATGGAGCCCCGGCAACTTCCACCTTACGCCACAGACTGGGCGCCGATGAACCCTCCGCCCCACCGATGAATCCCGCCTACGCCCAGACCCTCCGCGAACTGCTGCGAACCCAACAAGTGGCCGCCCTTGGCACGCTGCACCAGGGCCAGCCGTATGTGTCCATGGTGCCCTTCGCCGTGCTTCCCGACGGTTCGGGTTTCGTCATCCATGTCAGCCAACTCGCGGCCCACACCAAGGACATGCTGTTGAGTCCACAGGTGAGCCTGCTGGTCGTCGCGCCGCCGACGCCTGACGTGCCGGCCCAGGGATTGGCGCGGATCACGGTACAGGGCCGGGCGGCGCAGTACGCCGACGCGACCGCAGGCCATGCCGAGGCCAAGGCCGCCTACCTGGCCCGGTTTCCGCTGAGCGCGGACTTGTTCAGCTTCGCCGACTTCTCGCTGTTCGCGATTTGGCCGGACTCGATCCGCTTCGTCGGCGGGTTTGCCCAGGCCACGACGCTTTCGCCGCAAACGCTCGCCGAAGTGCTGAGCGAAGCTTGAGCGCGCCTCAACCCACCAGCGCCACCGCCTTGATCTGCGCCCACACCGCCTGGCCCGGGCGCAGTTCCAGCCTGGCGGCCGAGCGCCGCGTGATGCGCGCGACCAGCGGGGCGCCGGCGGCGTTCAGTTTCACCAGCGCGAGCGCGGGGTGGGTGTCGTCCGCCAGCTGCTCGACGGTGGCGGGCAGGACGTTGAGGATGCTGCTGTCGCCGTGGGGGTCAAGGGCGAGGCTGATGTCGCGCGCGAGGATGCGCACGCGCACGTGCTGGCCGACCGGCAGGCCGTTGTCGCGCACCCACAGGCTGCCGCCGGCGGAGGCGACGCGCGCGAGGTGCCACGCTTCATCGAGTTCGGCGATCTCGCCTTCGAGCACGACGCCGGCGTCCTCGCCCAGGCGGATCGGCAGGTCGAGGCGCGCCAGCGTCTCGCCCAGCGGCCCCTGCGCGGCGACGCGGCCGCCGTCCATCGCCACAATGTAATCGGCCAGGCGCGCGACTTCGTCGGGGGCGTGGCTGACGTAGAGGACGGGGATCTCCAGTTCGTCGTGCAGGCGCTCCAGATAGGGCAGGATTTCCTGCTTGCGCGCGAGGTCGAGCGCCGACAGCGGCTCGTCCATCAGCAGCACGCGCGGGCTGGTGGCGAGCGCGCGGGCGATGGCGACGCGCTGGCGCTCTCCGCCCGACAGGCGTGCGGGCTTGCGTTCGAGCAGGGGACCGATGCCCAGCAGCGCGATGACGTGGTCGACGTCGACCCGGCGCGCGGCCGGCGGCACGCGCTTCATGCCGTATTCGAGGTTGCGGCGGGCGCTCAGATGCGGGAACAGATTGGCTTCCTGGAACACGTAGCCGAGGGCGCGCTGGTGGGTGGGCACGAAGATCCTCTTCGCGTCGTCCTGCCAGGTTTCGCCGTTGACCTGCAATGCACCCGGCGCGCGCTCGAGCCCGGCGATCACTCTCAAGAGCGTGGTCTTGCCGGAACCGGACGGGCCGAACAGGGCGCTGACGCCGCGGCCGGGCAGGTCGAGCCGCACGTCAAGGACGAAGCCCCCGCGATCGAGTCGGAATTGCGCGCGGATGCTCATGCCTCGCGCCTCCGCCCGAGCCAGTTCAGGCTCAGCAGCGTGAGGAAGGAGAACGCCACCATACTGCCGGCCAGCACCTGGGCCGGGCCGTATTCGAGCGCCTCGACGCGGTTGTAGATGGCAACCGAGGCGACCAGGGTCTCGCCGGGAATGTTGCCGCCGAGCATCAGCACCACGCCGAATTCGCCGACGGTGTGCGCGAACGCGAGCACGACGGCGGTGAGGAAGCCCGGCCGTGCCAGCGGCACGGCGACGCTGAAGAAGCGGTCGAGCACGCCCGCGCGCAGCGTGGCCGCCGCCTCCAGCGGGCGCGTGCCAATCGCCTCGAAGGCGTTCTGGATCGGCTGCACCGCGAACGGCAGCGAGAACAGCACCGAGCCGACGACGATGCCCCAGAAGGTGAAGGGCAGGCGGCCGAGGCCGAGCGCTTCGGTCAGGTGCCCGATCGGCCCGTGCGGCCCCATCCAGATCAGCAGGTAGAAGCCGAGCACGGTCGGCGGCAGCACCAGCGGCAGGTTGACCAGCGCGCCCATCGGGCCTTTCCAGACCGAGCGGGTATGCGCCAGCCACCAGGCGATGGGGGTGGCGATGACGAGCAGGATCGCGGTGGTGATCGCGGCCAGCTTGAGGGTGAGCCAGATGGCCTGGAGGTCTTCGGGAGTCATGCGCTTCGTTACGGGCGGAGGTCAGGGCAGATCGTAGCCGAAGCGCTTGATCACCGTGACGGCCTTGGCGCTCCTCAGATAATTCATGAAGGCGAGCGCGGCGGCCTTGTCCTGCGGCTGCGCCAGCACGACCGCATCCTGGCGGATCGGGGCGTAGAGGCTCTGCGGCACCGCCCAGACCGAGCCGCCGACCGGCTTGCCGTCCTTGACGGTCTGCGACATGGCGACGAAGGCGAGGTCGACGGCGCCGCTGTCGGCGAATTGCAGGGTCTGGGAGATGTTCTCGCCCATGACCAGGCGGCCCTGGACCACGTCCCACAGGCCGAGCTTCTGCAGGGTTTCCTGCGCGGCGCGGCCGTAGGGGGCGAGCGCGGGATTGGCGATGGCGAGCTTGCCGAACGGGCCCTTGAGGATCTCGCCCTTGCCGTCGACGTAGCCGGGCTGCTTGCTCCACAGCGCCAGTTTTCCCCGTGCATAGGTGAACTGGCTGGCCGGATCCGCCAGACCTTCCCGCCCGAGCCGCGTCGGAGTCGCGGCGTCCGCCGCGAGGAAGACATCGTAGGGCGCGCCGTTTTTGATCTGCGCGTAGAACTTGCCGGTGGAACCGTAGCTCGCCTGCACGGTGTGACCGGTGTCGGCCTGGAACAGCGCGGCGATCTGCTTCATCGGCGCGGTGAAGTTGGCGGCCACGGCGACGCGCACTTCGCCGGCGTCGGCGTGCAGGGCGAACAGGCCGAGGGCGGCGAGGAGGGTGAGGCGTGCGGCTTGCATCGGGTTTCCTTTCGTTTAGTGCGAGACGGCGAGGATGATGTGGGAGGCCTTGATCAGGGCGCAGGCGCGCGCGCCGACCGCGAGGCCGAGGGAATGGACGCTGTCGTTGGTGAGGATGGACGTGACGAGCTTGCCGCCGGGCAGCTCGAGCACCACCTCGGCGTTCACCGCCCCTTCCTGGCAGCGCACCACGACGCCGCACAGGCGGTTGCGGGCGCTGGTCTTGAGACCGTCGTCGGTGGTCAGGATCACCCACGGCGCCTTGATCAGGGCATAGGCTTCGATGCCGGGTCCGAGGTCGAGATGGTCGACGCTG
>JBLMYH010000099.1:0-4453 GCA_050258175.1 Hyphomicrobiaceae bacterium | reverse complement strand
CTTGGCCCACATGCCAGTCGATCAGGCTTCTCAAGCCCGGGAAATCGAGGCTGCCATCCTCGTGCATGGGTGTAACGATGGCGACAATCGAACCAGTGATCATGGGCGAACGCGAAAAAAGAAAGTGTTGGATTCTACCAAAGAGGCGGGCGGGCGAGCCCGTTCAGCGATTTCGCCCGCGCCCGGACCGGTCGGTCGCACGCCTCCTGCGGCCGGTCACAGATCTGCCAGCACCTTGATATGGGCCGATACGCTGCGTGCCAGCGCCGATAGGGCGTAGCCGCCCTCCAGCATGGAGATGATGCGTTTGTCGGCAGACTCCGCCGCCACGTCCTTCAACTGCTGCGTCACCCAGGCGTAGTCGGACTCCACCAGGCCAAGGGAGGCCATATCGTCCTCGTAATGCGCGTCGAAGCCGGCGGAGATGAAGATCGCCTGGGGCGCGAACTCCCTCAGGCGCGGCACCCAGAGGTCGGCCACGATCTGGCGGAACCCGTCGCCGCGGGTGCCTGCCGGCAGCGGAACGTTGAGCATATTGGGCGCCGGATCGTCCGTGCCGCAGTAGGGATAGAACGGATGCTGGAAGGTGCTCACCATGAGTACCTGCGGATCGCCTGCGAAGATGTCCTCGGTGCCGTTGCCGTGATGCACGTCGAAATCGACCACCGCCACCCGTTCCAGGCCATAAACGGCCAATGCGTGTCTGACCGCCACGGCGACATTGTTGAAAAAGCAGAAGCCCATCGCCCGCGAGCGTTCTGCGTGATGGCCCGGCGGCCGCACACAGCAGAACGCATTTTCCACTTCGCCGCTCAAAACCAGATCGGTGGCCAGCACGCCGGCCCCGGCCGAGCGCAACGCCGCCTGAAGCGTGGCGGGACACATGGCGGTATCGGGATCGAGGTGGATGATGCCGTTGCGCGGTGCGCTTTGCATGATGCGGCGCACATGCTCCGGCGCATGGACACGGGTGAGCTGCTCGATGCTCGCGAGCGGCGCTTCGTAATAGGCCAGATACATGTCGAGGCCGGAGGCGATCAAGCGGTCGTTGATCGCCGCCAACCGGTCCGCACATTCCGGGTGAAGGGAGCCCATGTCGTGCAGGGAGCAGTCGCGGTGCGTAATGAATGCGGTTGCCATTGTTTGCGCTCGCTCGCGGCGGCGGGCCGCCGCCCTCGGCCGACGCTGCCTTGCTTTCAATAATCGGCGGTAAAAGCCGCTATTATCCCTCGACCATCTCCTTCGCTACAAGCCATGCCCCATCCCGTCGTGCAGGACATCGTCGCCCGTGCGGGCCAAATCGTCCTGGGCAAGAACCGCCAGATTCGCCTCGCCTTGGCCTGCCTGCTTGCCCGGGGCCACCTGTTAATCGAAGACCTGCCCGGCGTCGGCAAGACAACGCTGGCCCATGTGCTCGCGCGGCTGCTGGGCCTGCAGTTCCAGCGCATCCAATTCACCAGTGACATGCTGCCCGCCGATATCATCGGCGTGTCTATTTTCGACCGTGGCAGCGGCAGTTTCCAGTTCCATCCCGGGCCGATCTTCTCCCAGGTCATCCTGGCCGACGAGGTGAATCGCGCCACGCCGAAAACCCAGAGCGCCTTGCTCGAAGCGATGGAAGAGCACCAGGTCACGGCGGAAGGCGAGACACGGCCCCTGCCGGAGCCGTTTTTCGTCATCGCGACCCAGAACCCCTCCCACCAGATCGGCACCTTTCCCCTGCCTGAATCCCAGCTCGACCGCTTCCTCATGCGCATCGAACTGGGTTATCCCGATCGGGCCGCCGAGCGCGAACTGCTGCGCGGTGCCGACCGGCGCCAGATGCTGGCGGGGCTGGCGCCCTGCATCGAGGCGCAACAGATGCTGGCCTTGCAGCAACAAGCTAGCGGCATCCATGTGGCTCCGGCTCTCATCGATTATGTTCAATCCCTGGTGGACTACACCCGCAATGGCGCGGTCTATCAGGCCGGGCTTTCACCGCGCGCGGCGCTGGCGTTGCTGGCGGCGGCCCGCGCCTGGGCCTTCGTCGAGGGGCGGGAGATGGTCTTGCCGGAAGACGTACAGGCAGTTCTGCCTGGAGTCGCGGCGCACCGGCTGCGGCCCGTGGCGGATGCGGTACGGCCTAATCCCAGCGCCGTCGTGCAACAGTTGGTCGGCGCCGTGCCCCTGCCCTGAGAATTGAGGCTTCGGTCCGAGCCATGTCCGAACTCGCGGCGGGTCTCACCCAGAATTTCAACCGTTGGCTGTTCCGCCTCCACGGGCCCGAGGCGTCGCCGATCGTGCTGCGCCAACGCCGCGTGTTCGTCCTGCCGACCGGTTCCGGGCTCGCGTTCGCGGTGACGGTGATCCTGCTGCTCATCGGTTCCATCAACTATTTCCTCAGTCTCGGCTTCATGCTGACGTTCCTGCTGGCCGGCCTGGGCATCGTGGCCATCATCCATTCCTTCCGCAACCTGGTGGGGCTGGAGATCGCGGCGGGGCGCTGCGGCCCGGTGTTTCGAGGGGAATCTGCCGTGTATACGCTGGTGGTTCGCAACCACCGCGCGGACGCCAGGCTGGCGCTGCGGCTGCGCGAGGGCGGCGGCGTGCCCGCCGCCCTCGACGTGCCGGGCAGCGATTCGGCCGAAGCGCGGCTGGTCGTTCCCACCCGTCGGCGCGGCTGGCGGCGTCTCCAGCGGGTTACGCTGGAGACCACGTTCCCGCTCGGGCTGATCCGCGCCTGGAGCTACATCCAGCCGGACATGCGCTGCCTGGTCTATCCGGCGCCGGAGCGCGATCCACCCCCATTGCCCTTCGGCGCGGCAGGACTCGACGGCATGCTGCGGGCCGGACCGGGCATCGACGACTTCGCCGGTCTGCGCGGTCACCAGCCCGCCGATTCACCGCGCCATATCGCCTGGAAAGCCGTGGCGCGGGAGGCGCCCCTGCTCACCAAGCAATTCGCCGGTGCTGCGGCCGGTTTGCTGTGGCTCGATTGGTGGGCCCTGCCGACCAACCTCGACACCGAGGCACGGTTGTCCCGACTTACCGCCTGGGTGCTGGCGGCCCACGGTGCGCGCCTGCCCTTCGGCTTGCGGCTTCCGGGCATCGAGCTGGCGCCGGCGGACGATGAAGCCCACGTGCGGCGTTGCCTGCAGGAGCTTGCGCTCCATGGGTGCGGCGAGCGCTAAGGCGGAATTGGCGGCGCTCTCCCCGCCGCAGACGCTGTGGCTGCTGCTCGCGGCCGCCGTCGCCGCGGGGCCGATGATGCCCAGCCTGCCCTATTGGTTGAGTACGGTGGCCGCCCTGCTGATCGCATGGCGCGTGCTTCTGTGGCGGCGGCAGTCGCCGCTGCCGCCGCGCTGGTTGGTGAGCGCATTGGTAGTGGCCGGAATCGGCGCTGTCTTCGCGAGCTACGGCAACCTCTTCGGGCGCGAGCCGGGGGTGGCCCTCCTGGTCCTGTTCCTCGCCCTCAAGCTCATGGAATCGGCACGCCGGCGCGACGCCCTGACGGCGATTTTCCTCGGTTACTTTCTCCAACTCGCCCTCTTTTTCAACTCCCAGAACCCGCCGATCGCGCTGGTGACGGTTTCGGCGCTGGTGCTGATCACGACGGCGCTGGTCATCTTGAGCCATGATGGCCAGCCGTGGCGAGCCGCCGTGTACCGGGCCGCCCTGATGCTGGCGCAGGCGACCCCCTTCATGGTGGTGCTGTTCGTGCTGTTCCCGCGCGTGCAAGGGCCCCTCTGGGGTATGCCGCTGGATGCCTACAGCGCCCTGTCCGGCTTGTCGGACACGATGTCGCCAGGCTCCATCAGCCAACTCTCCCTGTCGGGGGCGATCGCCTTCCGCGCCAAGTTCGACGGCCCGCCACCTCCGCCGCCGCAGCTTTACTGGCGCGGTCCGGTGTTGACGCGAATCGAGGGCCGTAGCTGGCACGCCGGGCCGACGCGTTATTCCACCTCTTTGCCCTACGCTGTCGACAACGCTCCGATCGACTACACGGTCACGCTCGAGCCCGACAACAAGATCTGGCTCTTCGCCCTCGATCTGCCGGGCTCCGTTCCGCCGGATGCGGCCGTCACCAGCGACTACCAGATTCAGGCGCGGACGCCGGTCCGCAACCGCGTGCGCTACGCCATGCGCTCCCATCCGAACCTGCGAGTGGGCGCCGAGGAGCCGCCCGAGGCGCTGCGTGCCGCCCTGCAACTGCCGCGGGAGGGCAATCCGCGCTCCCGGGCGCTGGCGCGGGAATGGCGCCGCGAGGACGGCCCGGAGGCGCTTGCGCAGCATCTGCTGGAGTACTTCCGCCGCGAGCCTTTCGTCTACACCCTGTCGCCACCGCCGCTGGGCGAGGACAGCATCGATGAGTTCCTGTTCGAATCGCGGCGCGGCTTCTGCGAGCACTACGCCTCCGCCTTCGTGTTCTTGATGCGTGCCGCGGGCGTGCCGGCGCGGGTAGTGACGGGCTACC
>JBLMYH010000098.1:0-4538 GCA_050258175.1 Hyphomicrobiaceae bacterium | reverse complement strand
CTGTTCAACTGCTTCGTCATGGGCGAGATCGCCGACGACCTCGAACACATTTTCGAGGCGCTGAAGGAGGGCGCGCTCACCATGCAGCACGGCGGCGGCGTCGGCTACGACTTTTCCACGCTGCGCCCCGCCGGCACGGTGGCGCAGGCAACCGGGAGCATCGCCTCCGGGCCGGTGTCGTTCATGTACATTTGGGACGCCATGTGCGCCACCATGCTGTCGACCGGCGCGCGGCGCGGGGCGATGATGGCGACGCTGCGCTGCGACCACCCCGACATCGAGACCTTCGTCGACGCCAAGCGCGATCCCGCCGCGCTGCGGCATTTCAACCTGTCGGTGCTGGTGAGCGACGCCTTCATGGACGCGGTGGCCGACGACCGCGACTGGCGGCTGGTGTTTCCCGGCGTCGCCGACACGCGCACGGTGAAGGCACGCGCGTTGTGGCAGCGCATCCTGCGTGCGGCCTACGATACCGCTGAGCCTGGCGTGCTGTTCATCGACACCATCAACCGCGACAACACGCTGGGCAGCCTGGAAGATCTCCGCGCCACCAATCCCTGCGGCGAAATTCCGCTGCCGCCCTACGGCGCCTGCGACCTCGGCTCGCTCAATCTGACCGCCTTCGTGGAGGCGCCGTTTGCCGCCGGCGCCCGCCTTGACCTGGATGCGCTGGGCGACGCAGCGGCGCTTGCGGTGCGCTTTCTCGACAACGTCATCGACGTCTCGCGCTATCCGCTACCGGCGCAGGCTGGGGAAGCGCGACTGAAGCGCCGCATCGGTCTCGGTCTCACCGGGCTGGCGGACGCGCTGGTGCTGCTCGGCCTCGACTACGACAGCGATGCCGCCCGGCGGCTTGCCACGCGTACCATGCTGACGGTGCGCGATGCGGCGTATCGCGCCTCGATCGAACTCGCACGCGAGAAGGGCGCTTTCCCCGCGTTCGAGCGCGACGCGTTCCTGGCGAGCGGATTCGCCACTCGCCTGCCGGCCGACATACGCGACGCCATCGTCGCGCACGGCATCCGCAACAGTCATTTACTGGCGATCGCCCCGGCCGGCACCATCAGCCTGCTGGCCAACAATGTTTCGAGTGGCATCGAGCCGGTTTTTTCCGCCGCGGCGGAGCGCCGCGTGCTCGAGCGGGATGGGCGTTATCGCAGCTACCGCGTGCGCGACCCTGCGCTGGAGCGATGGCAGCAGCAGGGCCATGCTGGCTCGCCTCCCGCTTTCGTCGAGGCGCGGCAACTCGATCCGCGCGCGCATCTGCAGATGCAGGCTGCGCTCCAGCCCCTGGTCGACAACGCCATTTCAAAGACCATCAACGTCGCCGCCGATACCCCGTTCGAGCGTTTCGAGGATCTCTACCGGCAGGCGCATGCGCTCGGCCTCAAGGGGTGCACGGTATTCCGCCCCAACCCCATTCGCGGCGCCATTCTCAGCCAGCCCGCCACGAGCGAGCAGGTGCAGTGCTGCGGCATCGAGCGCGAGGCGGATTGAGCCGGGGATGAGCAAGCCACCCCTCATCGGCTTGGCGCTCGGCGGCGGCTCGGCACGCGGCTGGGCGCACATTGGGGTCATCCGCGCGCTGGCTGACGCCGGTGTCGAGCCTGACCTGGTCTGCGGCACCTCGATCGGCGCACTGGTGGGGGCCGCCTATGTCGGCGGCGAGCTCGACCGGCTGGAAGCCTGGGTACGCAGCCTGCGCCTGCAGACCGTAGTGGGCTTTCTGGATTTTTCGCTTGGCAGCGGCTTGATCAAGGGCGACAAGTTGATCGAGTTTTTCCGCAGCCATTTCGTCGACCGCGACATCCGCGAACTGGCGCGCCCGTTCGCCGCCGTCGCGACCGATCTGCAGCGTGGGCGCGAAGTGTGGCTGCGCGAGGGCAGGGTGACGGACGCGGTGCGCGCGTCGATCGCTTTGCCGGGGCTCTTCACCCCAGCGCTGCGCGACGGCGGCTGGCTGGTCGACGGCGGCCTGGTCAACCCGGTGCCGGTGTCGCTGTGCCGGGCGATGGGGGCCGACCTGGTGATCGCGGTGGATCTCAACGCCGACCTACTGGGGCGCCATCTCAGGCCGAAACCCGTCACGACGACACGCAAGGCCAGCGCAATCGAAAGTGAAACCCTGGCCGATTCGGTAATGGCACGGATCCAGAACGGCATGTCGCAACTTGGCCTCAACCACGACAATGGCCCGAGGCCGCCGGCCATGCTCGACGTGCTGGCGAGCAGCATCAACATCATGCAGGTCCTGATCACGCGCAGCCGGCTGGCGGGCGAACCCGCAGACGTGATGGTGACGCCGCTGCTCGCGGATATGGATTTGATGGACTTTCACCGCGCCAGCATTGCCATCGACGCCGGCCGGCATGCCGTGGAGCTCGCCCTGCCGCAATTGCGGGCACGGCTGAGTGGCGTAAGCGGCGGTTGAAACGGGAAACGGGCGCGGCTCAGGGTGCTGCGGCGCATAGCGCCAGCTTGCGTGCGCGGTCGAGACGCTTGATGGCCGCCTCGCGCCGTGCCGCTTCGGCACGGTTGGCTGCGGGTTCCCGGTAGACCAGCCGGACCGGCCGCCGGCTGCGGGTGTAGCGGGCGCCCAGGCCAGCCTCGCCGTTGTGCTCGGCGAGGCGACGGGCAAGGTCGGTGGTGATGCCGGTATAGAGCGAGCCGTCGGCACAGTGCAGCATATAGACCCACCACGCGGCGTCGCGAGCAATCGACATGCTCAGCCCATCCGCCGGGGAAAAGTGCTTGCGCCCACGGTGGCGCATCCATGTGCCGGCGCGGCAGCTACAGTTTCCACGGGTGCGCGGCCCCGTTTGACAAGACGATTCAGCATGCTCATTCCCCCCCGACCTACGCGGGCTTGTCACGCGAATAATCGGCAGCCGCGCCCGGGACTGAAGCCTCGCGCACCGCTATTTTGCGACGACAACGCAATCTTGGCGCCGTCGGGTCGCCCGGCATACCGCCAATGCGACAACGCCGCTTCCTTTGCGGCGCCCATCTGCACGCCGCCTGCTGGCCTCGCCTCGCGGCTGCTATGCTGGTCAAGGAGAGGGGCGGTGCAGCACGCATCAGCCAACTGGTTTACATGATTGGCGGCATGATGACTTGCGGCGCCGCCGAGGAGAGTCCGCCTATGCAGATCGAATGCTACGCCCAGCGTCTGCTCAACCCGTTTCGCGGAGTGGTGCACACGATACGCTATCAGTCGGCCGAGGCCGTCACGACTGACGGCGTCGAGTGGGATATCTACGTTGCCAACGACGCCCTGCTCGACGGCCTGGGACGGGCCGGACGGCGCGCGCAGATTTCCGACATCCGCTATGGCCACTGGTCGGCCGAAAAAGGCCTGAAACGCGGCCCCCTGTTTCCGTCGGACGACTTCAGGCGGCTGGAGGACATGGGCGCCGTGGTGTACGAGCACCTGCTCAAGGTACATCGTCATGTCCCCTTTACCTTCCGCGACCAGTTCGAGCTCTGGCTGCTCGACCGGCACGAGCGGCCGTTCGCGTTGCTGCACAGCGTGCGCACCGACGTCGAAACCGACACCCGGCCCCCGCTCGACTGGCGCGCCGGCATGGCTGCACAGGAACGTTTTCGCAGTGCGGCGATAGCCGGTCTGATGGAGCCGGCCGGCGTGTATCTGACGCGCCACGTGAACAGCCTCGCCGGCGGCGTGGTGCAATGGTTCCGGCGCTCGGACGACGGTGCCGGGCTGGGACTGCACACCCTGCAAGGCGGGGAGCACCTGCGCGGCCGGGTGCTCGATGCCGATGCCTTTCCCCAGCTGTTCATTTCCACTGCGGTCATGGACGATGCACACACCCGACTGGTGCACGATTACCACGCCTGGCAGGCGCCGTGGATGCTGCTGCTGCCGCATCTCGACGTCGCCGCGCGCAGCAGGCTCGAGGCCTGCGCCTTCGAGCAGGCCGAACTGATCGAGAAACACTGCCGGCTGTACCCCGCCGTGATCGATCGCGTGGCGCTGCAGGCCGCACGTGTCGCTGCGGCGCTGCTGCGCAGCCAGGCGCACAAACAAGCCGAGAGTGAGGTCATGCCGATGTATTACATCGAGCTCGGGGTCAGTGCAGACGAATAGGCAGTCCACAGCCGGGGAAGTGCGGCGTCAGGAGTCAGCCGTGCCTCTGCACGCCATCACATCCTTACCGGCTCAAAGGTAGCGTCGAGATTCTGATCGTCGCAATAATCGAGGAAATCGCCGCGCAGGGTCGCGATGTGGGCGTCGGCGGGGATGCCGAGCGTCATGTGGACCGCAAACATCGGCGCGCCGGTATGCGGAGCCGGGTAGGTCTCCGTGTCGAGCGCCTCGATGTTGATGTGCAGGCGCGCGAAGAAGTTGGCAAGGCTGTTGACGATGCCGGGCTGGTCGAGCGCGGCCACTTCGACGGTGTAGGGAATCAGCGGTTTCTCGGCGCGCGTCGGGCGGGTGCGCTGCTGGGTAAGCGACAGGCCGAGTTCTTCGGCGACGGCGGGAAGGCGTGCCTCCAGCTTGGCCAGGGCATCCCAGT
>JBLMYH010000097.1:0-6857 GCA_050258175.1 Hyphomicrobiaceae bacterium | reverse complement strand
CGCCGGCCACGGCGCTATCGCCTGTCGCTGAGAAGCCGGCTGCCGCGCCGCAGCCTGCAGCACCGGCTTCCGCGGCTGCGACGCCTTCCGGCGCGCCGGTGCAGGTGCCGCAGGCGAGTCTCACGACGGCGGTCGATCTCACCTATTACAGCGCGCGCGATCTCGACGTGCAACCGCACGCCCTGCGGGTAATCCGGCCGGAGTATCCGGGTGCGGCCGATCGCCAGAGGCTGTCCGGCAAGCTGCGTCTGCAGCTGAAGCTGGAAGCCGACGGCCGTGTCAGTGACATCGACGTCGTGAGCGCGACCCCGCCCGGGGTGTTTGAGGAATCGGCGATCAAGGCGTTCCGCGACGCGCGTTTTTCGCCGGCACAAAAGAATGGCCACCCGGTGCGCGCCTTGGTGGTGATCGAGGTGGTGTACGACTGGGAAGGGCAGGCCCGCTAGACCCGGGCGCGCCGCGCTACCCCGGAATCAGGGGGCGGCGAGCCCTTGCAGGATGGGGCAGTCGGGGCGGCGGTCGCCGTGGCAGGCCTGCGCGAGCGCGACCAGGGTGGTGCGCATCTCGGTCAGTGCGGCGATGCGCGCGTCAAGTTCCGCGATGTGGCCTACGGCCAGACGCTTGACGTCGGCGCTTGCGCGTTCGGGATCGTCCCACAGCGACAGCAACTGCCTGATCTGCCCGAGCGAGAACCCGAGGTCGCGCGCGCGGCGCACGAAGCGCAGCAGGTGGACGTCGCGGTCGTGGTACTGCCGGTAGCCGGCCTGGGTCCGCGGGCTGCTGTGGAGCAGACCGACGCTTTCGTAATGGCGGATCATCTTGGCCGACACGCCGCTGGCGCGGGCGACCTCTCCGATGTTCACTGTTGACCGCCTTCGGGGCGCCAGCGCTTGAGCGTCAGCGCATTCGTCACCACGCTGACGCTGGAGAACGCCATCGCGGCGCCGGCGATCACCGGGTTGAGGAAACCCAGCGCCGCGAGCGGAATGCCGACCACGTTGTAGACGAAAGCCCAGAACAGGTTCTGCCGGATCTTGGCGTAGGTGCGCCGGGAGATGTCGATGGCGTCGGCCACCAGCGCCGGATCGCCGCGCATCAGGGTGATCCCGGCGGTGTGCATGGCGACGTCGCTGCCGGAGGACATCGCGATGCCGACGTCGGCGGCGGCAAGCGCCGGCGCGTCGTTGATGCCGTCGCCCACCATCGCCACGGTTTTGCCTTCACGCTTGAGCCGGCCCACGTGCGTGGCCTTGTCGGCCGGCAGCACTTCGGCCAGCACGCTGTCGAGGCCGAGTTCGTCGGCTACGCGCTCGGCGGCGCCGCGGTTGTCGCCGGTGAGCATGACGGTGGCGATGCCTTGTGCCTTGAGACGCGCCAGGCCTGCGGCGGCGCTCGGCTTGACGGCGTCGCCGAACGCCAGCAGCCCGAGCGCGCGGCGATCGCGGGTGCGCGCCAGCCACGAGACGCTGCGGCCTGCGGCTTCCAGCTCAGTTGCGGCGGCGTCGAGCGCGGACGTGTCGACGCCGTTTTCGTCCATCAGGCGGCGGTTGCCCAGCCACCAGGTTTCACCCGCGATCTCGCCGGCAATGCCGCGTCCCGGCAGCGCCTGCTGCGCGCGCGCGGGCAGCGGCGCGATGGAGCGGACAGCGCTTTCGGCCAGCACCGCGCGCGCCAGCGGGTGCTCGCTGCCGGCCTGCAGCCCGCCAGCGATGGCGAGAATCCCGTTTGGATCGGCGTCCTTTAGGGCCACGCAGGCCGCCACGTGCGGCGTGCCGTCGGTCAGCGTGCCGGTCTTGTCGAACACCACGGTGCTGACCCTGTGCGCCAGTTCCAGCGCTTCGGCGTCCTTGATCAGGATGCCGTGGCGCGCGGCGACGCCGGTGCCCGCCATGATCGCAGTGGGCGTGGCGAGCCCGAGCGCGCAGGGGCAGGCGATCACCAGCACCGCCACCGCATTGAGGATGGCCTGTTCGGCGTTGCCAGCCAGCGCCCACCAGGCGACGAAGGTCAGCAGCGCGATCCCCATGACCACCGGCACGAACACCGCGCTCACCTTGTCCACCAATCGCTGGATCGGCGCCTTGGCGGCCTGCGCGTTCTCCACCAGGCGGATGATGCGCGCCAGCGTCGTCTCCGTTCCGACCGCCGTGGTGCGTGCCAGCAGCACGCCCTGGGCGTTGATGGCGCCACCGGTCACCGTGTCGCCCGGCTGTTTGTCGACCGGCAACGACTCGCCGGTGAGCATCGATTCGTCGACCTGGCTCTCGCCTTCGATCACCTCACCGTCCACCGGCACCCGCTCGCCGGGGCGGATCACGACGACGTCACCCACCCGGACCGTGGCGATCGGTAGGTCGCGGTCGACGCCGTCGAGGCGCACGCGGGCCGTCGTCGGGCGCAGGGCCTGCAGGGCGCGGATGGCTTCGGTGGTCTGGCGTTTGGCGCGCGCCTCCAGCCATTTGCCGAGCAGCACCAGGCTGATCACCACGGCCGAGGCTTCGAAATACAAATGCACGGCGCCGGCACCCGTCAGCAGCAGGTAGAGGCTCAGGCCGTAGGCCGCGCTGGTGCCGACCGCCACCAGCAGGTCCATGTTGCCGCTGCCGGCGCGCAGCGCCTTCCAGCCTGCGCGATAAAAGCGTGCGCCCAGCCAGAACTGCACCGGGGTCGCGAGCGCCAACTGCAGCCAGCCCGGCAGCATCCAGTGCAGGCCGGCCAGACTGCCGAGCATCGGCGCGATCAGCGGCAGCGACAGCGCGATCGCCAGTGCGATCGGCCACCAGTCGGGCAGCATGCGCGCCGGCGTCGCCGGGATTGCGGCGGCAGACTGCGGCAGTTGCGCGCCATAGCCGGCGCGTTCCACCGCGGCAATCAATGCCGCCGCCGAGGTGCCCTGCGCTAGTTTCACCGTCGCCCGCTCGGTGGCCAGATTGACGCTGGCGTCGAGCACGCCCGGCACCTTGTTGAGGGCTTTTTCCACCCGCGCCGAACAACTCGCGCAGGTCATGCCGCTGATGTCGAGGGTGCAGGATTCGGCCGGCACGCTGAAGCCGGCCTTCTCAATGGCGCGCTGCACCGCCGCCGCATCGGTATCGCCCGAAACCGTTGCGGTCTCGGTCGCCAGGTTCACCGTGGCATCGGTCACGCCCGGCAATTGCTTGAGCACTTTTTCGACGCGCGCGGCGCAGCTGGCGCAGGTCATGCCCTGGATGCCTACAGAGAGGGGCGTCGTCATGTCCAAACTCCAATTCGATGCGATGTCTGCACCTTAAACCTTCCCATCATGGGAGGGTCAAGCGGGCGGACAAGTTCCATCGGCCGGGGAAGACCGGCTCGGCTGGATTCCGCCGCGCAAGGGTGGGACGTTGTTGTAATGCCGCCAGCGCGGTAACAACCACGCTCAGCGGCGGACGGTGGTGAGCGGGTAGTCCTTGGGCAGTAGCACCCACATGCGGCCGCGCTGTTTCATGCGCCCGGCCAGTTCGCCCGCCTTGCTGCCGAAGCCCCAGAAGAAGTCGGCGCGGACGCCGCCACGGATGGCACTGCCGCTGTCTTGCGCCATCACCAGCCGGTTCAGTGGCCGCGCCGAATTGGGCTGGGTGGTGGCGAGGAAGACCGGCGCGCCGAGTGGGATGTATTTCGGGTCGATGGCGATCGAGCGGCCGCCGGTCAGCGGGACACCGAGTGAACCCAAGGGGCCGGGCAGGCCGTCGGGCAGCTCGCGGAAGAAGACGAAACTCGGGTTGCTGGCGAGCAGTTCGGGCAGCTTGTCGGGGTGCTTGGCGCCCCAGTCCTTGATGCCCTGCATCGAGGCCTGTTCCAGCTTGAGCTCGCCGCGTTCGACCAGCAGTTTGCCGATCGACTGGTACGGATAGCCGTTCTGGTCCGCATAGCCGACCCGCATGTGCGAGCCGTCGGGCAGTTCGATGCGGCCCGACCCTTGGATCTGCAGGAAGAACAGGTCGACCGGGTCGTCGGCCCAGGCGATCGGCTTGCCCTTGAAGCTGTTGCCATTGCCTGCGGCAGACATCTCGATTTCCTTGCGGGTGGGGTAGGGCACGATCTTGTTGCCAACCAGCCGCCCGCGCAGGCGCAGGCTTTTGAGCTCCGGATAGACGCTGGCCAGATCGACCGTGATGAGGTCGTCCGGCGCGGCGTAAAGGGGGTAGCGCGCGCGCGCGGTGCGCACGCGGTCGCCCTTCAGCAGGGGTTCGTAGTAGCCGGTGATCAGGCCGTCGGCGCTGCCGTCTTCCTGGGTCGCCAGATAGGGCTGGAAACGCTGTTCGAAAAAGGCGCGCGCGCGCTTGTCGTCGGGCGGGGGCAGGGCCATCGCGTCGCTGCAGACCGCCTGCCAGCCACTTTGCTTGACGAGCGTCGCGCAGCTGCGCAGGAAGGCGCTCCAGGCTTCATCCATCCTGTCATCCGGCCAGAAGGCCACCGCGGACCAGCGCACGGGCTTGAGCGTGGGATAGTTTGCCGCCGGTGTGGGGATGAGGGCAGGTGCCGGCGGTGCGGGTACGGCGGCGGGCGCAGGAACGGGCGCCGTTGCGGGTGGGGGTGCGGGGCGCTCGGCGACGGGCGGGGGTGTCGCACAGGCTGACAGCAACAGAACGAGCAGCCACGGACTTGTGCGTAACAGCATCACGGGTGAAGATGGCTCACGGAAACACGCATCGAGTATAACAATCAGAGGACGGGTTTGATGGAGAGCAACGGACTGGGCTGGCTGGTTCTGGAAGCCGCGACTGCGATGGGCTTGCTGGTGCTAATCGTGTGGTGGACGATGAAGAAATGAACGGCTGTCCATGCGCTGCCGCTCGCGCCTAGTGCAATACCCGCGGCATCGACAGCGTGAACTGGGGAATCTCCGCTTCGAACTTGTTGCCGTCTTCCGCCACCATCTGATAGGTGCCACGCATGGTGCCGACCGGTGTTGCCATCGCGGTACCGCTGGTGTACTCGAAACTCTCACCCGGCCGCAGCAGCGGCTGTTCGCCCACGACGCCGAGGCCCTTCACTTCCTGGACAACGTTTTCGGCATCGGTGATGATCCAGTGACGCGAGATCAGCTGCGCCGCCACGGTGCCGCTGTTGGCGATGGTGATGGTGTAGGCGAACACGTAGCGATCGGCCGACGGATCACTCTGTTCCGCCAGGTACGCCGTGTTGACGCTGATGCTGATCTGATATTTCTTGCCTTCGGCCACGGGTTCGCTCGACGGGATGGAATGCGCGGAGTGTAACGCAATGGCGTGGCAGGCTGGTAAAATGGCCCGGTTTCCCCAAAAATCCCGGAGCTCCCCATGACGTACCGCATCGCCCCGTCCATCCTGTCCGCCAACTTTGCCCGGCTTGGCGAGGAAGTCGACAACGTCCTCGCCTCCGGCGCCGATATCGTCCATTTCGACGTGATGGACAACCACTACGTGCCCAACCTCACGATCGGTCCGCTGGTGTGCGAGGCGCTGCGCAAGCACGGTGTCACCGCGCCGATCGACGTGCACCTGATGGTCAAGCCGGTCGACCGCATCATTCCCGATTTTGCCAAGGCCGGGGCAACCTACATCACCTTCCATCCGGAAGCGTCCGAACACATCGACCGCACCATCGGCCTGATCAAGGAAAACGGCTGCAAGGCCGGCCTGGTGTTCAACCCGGCGACCCCGCTTGACGTGCTGGAATACACCCTGGACAAGCTCGACATGGTGCTGCTGATGTCGGTCAACCCCGGCTTCGGCGGCCAGAAGTTCATTCCCTACGTGCTCGACAAGGCACGCGCGGTGCGCAAGATGATCGACGACCGCGGCCTCAAGGTGAATATCGAGATCGACGGCGGCGTCGGTCCCGCCAACATCGCCGAAGTGGCGCGTGCCGGTGTGGACACCTTCGTTGCCGGCTCCGCCGTGTTCGGCGCCGCCAAGGACAGCGACCCGCAGCGCTACAACAGCATCATCGCAGCGATGCGCGCCGAGTTGGCGAAGGTCTGATTCTTTCCCCATCAAGGACACGAGGCGACACGAACACTGGCGAACAGCCCCTTCGTGTCCTTCGTAGACAAACACTATGAAAAGCTTTCCGCTTCCGATCAAAGCCGTCGTCATCGACCTCGACGGCACTCTCCTCAATACCGCGCCTGATCTGGCCTACGCTGCCGAGCTGATGGTCGCCGAGCTCGGCCTGCCGTGTCCGTCGTTGGAAACGATTTCCACCTATATCGGCAACGGCGTGTCGCGGCTGGTCAAGCGCGTGCTCACCGGCGACATGGACGCCGAGCCGGATGCGGCGCTGTTCGAGAAGGCCATCGCCTCGTACAACAGGCATTACAGCGCGAACGTTTCGCTGCACTCGCGTCCTTTTCCTGGGGTGGTCGAGGGCCTGCAGGCGTTCAAGGCGATGGGGCTGCATGTGGCCTGCATCACCAACAAGGCCGAAGTGTTTACCCATCCGCTGCTGAAGGACACTGGCTTGTTCGATTATTTCGAGCTGATCCTGTCGGGCGACACGCTGCCCAAGCGCAAGCCTGATCCACTGCCGCTGCTGCATGCCTGCGAGGTGTTCAAGGTGCAACCGGCCGAACTGCTGCTGATCGGCGATTCGCTGAATGACACCCAGGCTGCGCGCGCGGCCGGCTGCCCGGTGTTCTGCGTGCCCTACGGCTACAACCGCGGTCGCCCCGTTACCGAACTCGACCTCGATGCCGTGGTGCCGAGTCTCGCCGAGGCGGCGCGGATGGTGGCGAAGGCCAGCTGATCATGAAGCGCGCCGTGAGCGACAAGCGATGGTGAAGGTGGAACGCATCCGCACGTTTCACCTTTTGCCATTCACTTTTTTCACGGACCTGCCATGACTGAACAGGA
>JBLMYH010000096.1:0-2963 GCA_050258175.1 Hyphomicrobiaceae bacterium | reverse complement strand
ATTGGGGAGTCGCCAAGTGGTAAGGCATCGGATTTTGATTCCGACATTCGTAGGTTCGATCCCTACCTCCCCAGCCAGTTAAGCGAACAGCCGCCGGTGGCGGCTGTTTTTGTTGTTGTGTCGGACCAGCCAAATCGCCGGAGACTCGTGTGTCCATAGACAACCTGATGGTGTTCAGCGGGAATGCCAACCCGCGTCTTGCCAGCGATGTGGTGCGCCACCTGAATATCCATCTCGGCCGCGCCACGGTGTCGCGGTTTTCCGACGGCGAGGTGATGGTCGAAATCCTGGAGAACGTGCGCGGCAAGGACGTGTTCGTGCTGCAGTCGACCTGCCAGCCCACCAACGACACATTGATGGAAGTGATGGTGATGGTCGATGCGCTGAAGCGCGCCTCGGCCGGTCGCATCACGGCGGCCATCCCGTATTACGGCTACGCACGCCAAGACCGGCGCACCCGTTCGGCGCGGGTGGCCATTACGGCCAAGGTGGTGGCCAACATGCTGCAGGGGGTGGGGGTTGATCGTCTGTTGACGATGGATCTTCATTCGGATCAGATCCAGGGTTTTTTCGATATTCCGGTCGACAACATCTACTCCAGCCCGATCCTGCTGGGCGATATCTGGAAGCGCAACCATCCGAATCTGATGGTGGTGTCACCCGATGTGGGTGGGGTGGTGCGGGCGCGCGCGATCGCCAAACGACTGGAGTGCGATCTAGCGATCATCGACAAACGCCGTCCCAAGCCCAACGTGGCCAAAGTGATGCACATCATCGGCGACGTCAAGGATCGGACCTGCATCATCATGGATGACATGGTCGACACCGCCAACACGCTATGCGAGGCGGCCAATGCGCTGAAGGAGCACGGCGCCATGAAGGTGATGGCTTATTGCACGCATGCCGTGCTGTCGGGAAGCGCTGCCGAACGCGTGACGAACTCCGCGCTCGACGAACTGGTGGTGACCGACACCATCCCGCTGCGCGACGATGCCCGCGCATGCAAGAAGATCCGGCAATTGTCGGTGGCTGAGCTGCTGGCTGAAACGATCCGCCGCATCAGCAACGAAGATTCCGTCAGCTCGCTCTTCATCGAGTAGCGGCTGGGAATGCCCCTGGTCGCGGGGGCTTTTGGCATGCGTTGACCATTTTCGGCCATGCATCATTAGGTAGGTAAATTGGAGAAACACTATGGAAATCGAAGTCATCGCCGCCAAGCGTGAATTGCAAGGTACGGGTGCGAGCCGCCGTCTGCGTCACGCGGGCAAAGTTCCCGGCATCGTTTACGGCGGCGCGGCCGCCCCGGTGCAGATCGAACTTGACCACAATGCGCTGTATCACGCGCTGCGCAAAGAAGCCTTCCACGCCTCCGTGCTGACGCTGAATGTCGGCGGCGTCAAGGAGTCCGTGCTGCTGCGCGATACGCAATGGCACCCCTACAAGCAGCAGGTGCTGCACGTTGACTTTCAGCGCGTCGACAAGGATCACAAGATCCACGTCAAGGTACCGCTGCACTTCCTCAACGCCGACGTGGCGCCGGGCGTCAAGACCGGTGGCGGCAAACCGCACCATATCGTGAACGAACTCGACGTGCAGTGCCTGCCCGGCAGCCTGCCCGAATTCATCGAGGTCGATATGGGTGCGCTCGAAGTCGGTCATTCGATCCATGCGAATGACCTGACGCTGCCTGCGGGCGTCGAACTGGTTGCTCACGTCAAACTGGAAAACCCTGCAGTGGCGTCGATCAACGCGCCCAAGGGCGGTGCTGCCGAAGAAGCGCCCGCCACTCCGGCGGCGTAATCCGGTCGCGCAAATCCCCCGGGGCGGTTTGCTCGGGCGGATTGCGCCGTGTGCGGCATGACAGCGCCTCGCCTGATTGTCGGCCTCGGTAACCCGGGGCGGGACTACGAAGAAACCCGGCACAATGCCGGGTTTTGGTTTTGCGCGCGTCTCGCGCAGGTATGGGGCATTCCGCTGGCGCTTGAATCGCGTTTCCATGGCCTCGTCGGGCGTGGTTCCGGAAACGTCTGGATGTTGTTGCCGCAGACCTTCATGAACCGGTCCGGTCAGGCGGTCGGCGCGCTCGCACGCTTTCATCGCATCGCGCCGGCCGAGATCCTGGTGGTGCATGACGAACTCGATATTCCGCCCGGCCAGTTGCGCCTCAAGTTCGGGGGCGGCATGGGTGGCCACAATGGCCTCAAGGACATTGCCTCGCATCTGGGTACGCAGGACTACTGGCGGCTACGCATCGGCATCGGCCATCCCGGTGATCGCAACGAAGTCGTGAATTACGTCCTGAAGCCGCCGCGGCGTGAGGAACAGGTTGAAATCGACGCAGCCATCGATCGCGCGCTCGCTCTCGTGCCTCTGATCGAAAAAGGCGAGTGGAATGCGGCCACCCAGCGTGCCAACACCAATCCGTCCGCCAAAACCGCCCCCGTCAAATCTAAACTGGAAAACCCATGAGTCTCAAATGCGGCATCGTTGGCTTGCCCAACGTCGGAAAATCCACCTTGTTCAATGCGCTGACCCAGGCGGGCATCGCCGCAGAAAACTACCCTTTCTGCACCATCGAGCCGAATACCGGCGTGGTCGAAGTGCCTGATATGCGCTTGGCGCAGCTTGCCGACATCATCAAGCCGCAGAGGATTGTTCCGGCGATCGTCGAATTCGTCGATATTGCCGGACTGGTGGCGGGGGCGTCCAAGGGCGAAGGTCTGGGCAATCAGTTTTTGGCGAACATTCGTGAAACAGACGCGATCTGTCACGTTGTGCGCTGCTTTCATAACGAAAATGTGATTCACGTTGCCGGCAAGGTCGATCCGCTCTCGGACGTGGAGACTATTGCCACCGAATTGGCGCTTGCTGATTTGGCGAGTGCCGAAAAGGCGCTGGCGCGCTATGAAAAACCGGCACGCGCCGGTGACAAAGAGGCGCAGAAGATGGTTGGCGCGCTCAAG
>JBLMYH010000095.1:0-10844 GCA_050258175.1 Hyphomicrobiaceae bacterium | reverse complement strand
ATAGACCTGTCGCTTCCATGTCATTGGTTTGATTGGATTCACTCGGCTTGCGGCGAATTTTGCCCGCCGGCTCTTCGCTCATCCATGGCCCGATGTAGGACACGCCTAATGACAGGGTGGTTGGTCACGGCCCCGCAACACAGCGCTTGTCCAGATTTAGCTTTCCCCGGTGTCGTACGAAAACAAATTCACCGCGCTGACCCGAGTGTGGTTTCCCTGACGTGGCGGATGCGATCGAGGAAATCCCGGTACACGCCGCCCAGCCGCGGCCTTGAAAACGGGTGGATAGGCCCGATACTTCGAGTTCCGTTGTCCGGATTGAGAAGATCAGACCATGCCCAACGACCCGCTCGAAGGTGAAGTCCTCCCCGATGAACGCCAGTTGCCCGCTGCGCCGGTGCCGCCGGCTGAACTCTACCTGCTGCCGCTGACCGAAAAGCCGTTTTTCCCGGCGCAAACCCTGCCTTTGCTGATGAATGAAGCTCCCTGGCTGTCGACGGTGGAGGCCATCGGCGAAACCGCGCACCACATGGTGGGGCTGGTGGTGGTCAAGCCCGACAACACCGATGACGTAAAGCGGGCGGATTTCCACAGTGTCGGCACCCTGGTGCGCATCCATCACCCGGTCCGCGCAGACGGCAAGATGCAGTTCATCGCGGAAGGTGCGCGGCGTTTCCGCATCGCCGAATGGCTGTCGGACACGCCGCCCTACAAAGTTCGGGTCGACTACCCGAACGAACCCGGCAAGCCGGAATCGGAAGAAATTCGCGCTTATTCCATTGCCATCATCAACACCATCAAGGATCTGCTGCCGCTCAACCCGCTGTATTCGGAGGAATTGAAGTTCTTCCTCAACCGCTTCGGCCCCAACGAGCCTTCGCAGCTGACCGATTTCGCCGCCAGCCTCACCACCGCGTCTAAGCAGGAACTGCAGGACGTGTTGGAGGCTTTCGGCCTGAAGAAGCGCATGGAAAAAGTGCTGGTGCTGCTGAAAAAGGAACTCGACGTGGCGCGCCTGCAGTCGGACATCCGCGAGAAGGTCGACGAGAAGATGAGCGAGCAGCAGCGCGAATTCTTCCTGCGTCAGCAGCTCAGGGCCATACAAAAGGAACTGGGCATCGCCAAGGACGACAAGACCGCCGAGCTCGATACCTTCAAGGAACGCATCGCCAAGCTGACGCTGCCGGAACAGGTGAAAAAGCGCATCGACGAGGAGATGCACAAGCTGTCGCTGCTGGAGACCGGCTCGCCGGAATATACGGTGACCCGCAACTATCTCGACTGGCTCACCGTGCTGCCGTGGGGCGTGCACACCCAGGACAAGATCGACCTCGAACGCGCGCGCCGCATCCTCGACCGCGATCATGATGGGCTCGAGGACGTCAAGGACCGCATCATTGAGTTCCTCGCCATCGGCGCCATGCGCGGCGAAATGGCCGGTTCGATTCTGCTGCTGATCGGGCCACCCGGCGTCGGCAAGACCTCGATCGGAAAATCGGTTGCCGAGGCTCTGGGACGCAAGTTCTATCGTTTTTCGGTCGGCGGCATGCGCGACGAGGCCGAGATCAAGGGCCATCGCCGCACCTACATCGGCGCCATGCCGGGCAAGTTCGTGCAGGCGCTGAAGGAGGTGGGCTCGGCCAACCCGGTCATCATGCTCGATGAAATCGACAAGATCGGCGCCAGCTACCAGGGCGATCCGGCTTCGGCGCTGCTGGAAGTCCTCGACCCAGAACAGAACGCCGACTTCCTCGACCATTATCTGGACGTGCGCTTCGACCTTTCGAAGGCCTTGTTCATCTGCACCGCCAACGATTTTTCCATCCCTTCGGCGCTGCTCGATCGCATGGAGGTCATCCGCCTGTCGGGCTACATCACCGAGGAGAAGGTCGCGATTGGAAAACACCACCTGTGGCCGCGCGTGCTGGAGAGGGCCGGACTGAAAAAGAGCCAGCTCACTCTCACCGAAGGCGCGCTGCGTCACGTGATCGAGGGCTATGCGCGCGAGGCTGGCGTACGCAATCTGGAAAAGCAACTGGGGCGGGTGGCACGCAAGGCCGTAGTGAAAATCCTCAGTGGCACGGCGACGCCGATCAAAATCGGCGTCAAGGAAGTCGAGGCCTATCTCGACAAGCCGGTGTTCACCCGGGAAAAGCCGCTGAGCGGGGTCGGTGTGGTCACCGGGCTGGCATGGACCGCGATGGGTGGCGCGACGCTGCCGGTGGAAGCATCGCGCATCCACACGCTTAACCGTGGTTTCAAGCTCACCGGCAAGCTGGGGGAGGTGATGAAGGAATCGGCCGAGATCGCTTACAGCTACGTCGCCTCGCACCTGAAGCTCTACGACGCCGACAGCAAGTTCTTCGACACCAGCTTCGTCCACCTGCACGTGCCCGAGGGCGCCACCCCCAAGGACGGCCCCAGCGCAGGCATCACCATGGCGACCGCGCTGCTGTCGCTGGCCAAGAACACCAAGATCGGCCGCCCGCTGGCGATGACCGGCGAACTGACGCTGACGGGCCAGGTGCTGCCGGTGGGCGGCATCCGCGAGAAGGTCATCGCCGCACGCCGCATCGGCATCGATGAACTGATCCTCCCTGAGGCCAACCGGCGCGACTTCGACAAGCTGCCAGACCACATCCGCGCCGGCCTGACGGTTCATTTCGCCAAGCGCTACAAGGACGTGGCGGACATCGCGTTCGGGGTCCGCGCGTAGGCCCGGGCAGCCTTCCCCGTCATGCGGGCCACGCTTTGCGCCAGCATGACCGGGGCCCGGTCGCCACTTGCTCCCGTGATGAGCGGATTGATCTCGAGATGCGGGCCTTTCTTGAGCCGTTCGCGGCCGTAGGAGGTGAGGTCTCCTCGAACCTCGTTTCGGCACGCGAAAAGAAGGTCAGCAGCTTGGCGCGCAGGGTTGTCCTGGGTGCTGACCTTGCCGGGGCGGAACCTGCGCAGGTTTTGTGTTTGCGGACGACGGATTTATAAGGCTGAATTCCCCGGGGACGCGGGGCGAGTCGGGTAAAATGCCGGCATGACCGAAGCAGAGCTTCTCGATCCGCCGCCGCTCGAAACGTCCCCCGCGCCCGTCATCAAGGTGCGCGGCGAGCCGCTCACCGAGCTCCCGCAGGATCTCTACATCCCGCCGGACGCCCTCGAAGTCTTCCTCGACGCCTTCGAGGGCCCGCTCGACCTGCTGCTCTACCTGATCCGCCGCCAGAACCTCGACGTGCTCGACATCCCGATGGCGGCGCTGACCAAGCAGTACATGGCCTACGTCGAAGCGGCGCGCGCGACGCGGCTGGAGCTGGCGGCGGAATACCTGTTGATGGCGGCGATGCTGATCGACATCAAGTCGCGCATGCTGCTGCCGCGCCGCGAACAGGCCGAGGAGGCGGGCGAGGGCGACGATCCGCGTGCCGAGCTGGTGCGTCGCCTGCTGGAATACGAGCAGATGAAGCGCGCCGGCCAGCAGCTCGATGCCCTGCCGCAAGCCGGGCGTGATTTCGAGACGGTCAGCGTGTTCCTGCCGGCGGCGGCCAAACGCCTGCCCAGCCTGCATCCGGAAGAGCTCGCCGCGGCCTGGCTGGCGATTCTGTCGCGCGCGAAGAATCGCACCCACCACCGCATCGGACGCCAGGAGCTGTCGATCCGCGAGCACATGAGCCGCATCCTGAAGCGGCTGACGCCGGGCGAGTTCATGGAATTCAAGGACCTGTTCCCGGAATCCTCGACCGTGCATGAACTGGTGGTCACCTTCCTTGCGGTGCTGGAACTGACCAAGGAAACCCTGCTTGACGTGACGCAGGCCGAACCGTTTGCCCCCATTTACGTGAAGCTCCATGAATCTGCAACCGAGTGACAATCCCGACGACCTGAAGGTTGTGCTGGAAGCGGCCCTGCTGGCTGCGGTCGAACCCCTGACGCTGCCGGAACTCAAGCGCATGTTCGAGCAGGATCTGTCCAACGACGTGCTGCGCCGAGCGCTCGACGAGTTGCGCGCGCAATGGCATGGACGCGGCGTCGAACTGCTGCAGGTGGCCGACGGCTGGCGTTTCCAGACGCGCGCCGAAATGCAGCCCTGGCTGTCGCGGCTGAAGAACGAGAAGCCGCCGCGCTACTCGCGAGCGGTGCTGGAAACGCTCGCCATCATCGCCTACCGCCAGCCGGTGACGCGCGGCGACATCGAAGACATCCGCGGCGTGTCGGTCAACCCCAACATCATCAAGACGCTGGAGGAACGCGGCTGGATCGAGGCCATCGGCCATCGCGACGTGGCAGGACGCCCGGCGCTGTTCGGCACCACCGGCCATTTCCTCAGCGACCTCGGGCTGCGTACGCTGTCTGAATTGCCGCCACTGGAAGAACTCGGCAACCTCGTCACCCCCGATGAAACCGCACTAATTCCTGAATTGCGCGAAGAATTGCGGGACAATGACGTTCCCCAGACATTTGGCGCGGTCATCGAAACCGCCCGCGTCAGCGCTGTGCCTGATAGCGCAGTCACCGAGATCACCTGAATATGGCCCGCCCCGCATCCCCCATCCGCCGTTCGCCCACCGCCCCCATGGGGCGCGCTGCGAGCCGCCTGCAACAGGCCACCGCGCCCGAGGCGCCGAGCGAACGTTTGCAGAAGGCGCTGGCCTCGGCCGGAATCGGCTCGCGCCGCGAGATGGAGGAATGGATCGCGGAGGGACGGGTCCAGGTCAACGGCGAGACTGCAACGCTAGGCAGCAAGGTCGGGCCGCGCGACATCGTCAAGGTCAGCGGCCGCCGGGTGTACCTGCGCTTCGATGAGAAGCGCACGCGCATCCTGATCTACCACAAGTCGGAAGGCGAGATCGTCAGCCGCGACGATCCCAAGGGCCGCGCCACCGTGTTCGATGCGCTGCCCAAGCTGCGCGGCGCCAAGTGGATTTCCATCGGCCGCCTCGACTACAACACCGATGGCCTGATGATCTTCACCACTTCGGGTGAGTTGGCCAACAATCTGATGCACCCGCGTTTCGAAGTCGAGCGCGAGTACGCGGTGCGGGTGCTGGGCGAACTGACCGAGGACATGGTTGCGCAGTTGCTGGCGGGCGTGGAACTCGAAGACGGCCCGGCGCAGCTGCAAAGCTGTTTCGCTGCGGGCGGCGAGGGCGCCAATCGCTGGTACCGGGTGGTGATCAAGGAAGGGCGCAAGCGCGAAGTGCGGCGGCTGTTCGAGCACTTCGGCCTCACCGTGTCGCGGCTGACCCGAATCCGCTTCGGCCCGATCGCGTTGCCGCCGCAGCTGCGCCGCGGGCAGAAAATGGAACTCGATGACGATCTGGTCGCGCGCGTGCTGGAATGGGCTGGCATGGCCCCGAGCCCGCGCCGGCAGACGCGCGGGGTGCCGGACAAGCATACCCGCAAGCCGCGGATTCGCTAGCGCTTGCGCCGACCGACCGGACGGGCGTTCCCGTCCGCTTGCGGCTTACTTTTCCGTCATCTTCTTGATTACGCTTGCGGCCCATTCGCGGCCGCCGATCCCGAACGCCAGCGCAAAGGCGAGGCCGACTGCGCCGAAGCCGATCTGGAACGCCGCGGTCAGGAGGCTGGTGCCGATCTGGAGCTGTTCCAGCGCGACGAACACCACGAAGATGATGACCGCATATTCCGACAGCGTGCTGATGGTCAGCGCGCCCTGAACGCCGATGTTGTTGAGATAGGCGAACACCATGCGGTTGATGAAACGTGCCACCAGCACGCCGAATACCAGTACTAGAATGGCGACGATGATGTTGGGGATGTAGAGCACGATCTTGTTGAACAGATCGGCCACGATGTGCAGGCCGAGGCTATTGGCCACGGTAACGACGACGACAAAGATAACCACCCAGTAGGCCAGCTTGGCCAGCAGGCGCGACAGGCTCACTTCGAGATTGCCGTGTTTGAGAAAGGCTTCGATTCCGGTCTTTTCGGCAAGGCTGTCGAAATGCAGCACGTCGAGCAGCTTGGTGACGGCGGTGCGCACCAGATTGGCGAACAGCCAGCCCACGAACAACAACAGCAGCGCAGCCAGCAACTGCGGGACAAAAGCCGCCATTTGCGTCCAGAAGGACGTCAGAGACGCGACGAACACATCGAGTTGTTGCTGCATGACTCACTCCTTTATTTACCGCGTAAATGGCGGATTATAGCGAACGCTTCGTGACGGTCTTTTTCATGCATGCACGAAATGCCAGCGTTGCAGTGTGCAAACAACTGTCCTGCATGCGATTCTATGCATACACTGTGAAAAACCAAGTGGAGTCGCCCGGCCCATGTTCTCCCAACCCGATCGTGCTGGATTTCTGCGGCTTGCTCAGTTGCCGTCGCTGGTGGCCGGGCTCATGGCGCAAGGTTATCAATGTCTGGGGCCGGCGAGGGAGAACGGCGCCATCGTCATGCGCGCGCTCGAGTCGCCGGAAGGCTTGCCGCGCGGCTTGCAGGCCGAACAGGCGCCCGGGCATTACCGGCTGACGTCCGATCCGCTGCACCGCTATTTCGCCTGGGCAAACGGCCCGCAGGCGATCAAGCCGCAAACCTTTGCACCGCAGGAATCGCTGTGGCGGGTCGAGCGCGACGCAGCGGGTGCCCTGCAGTTCGCGCCGGTTGCGCCGGCAGTCGTCAAACAGGCCATCATCGGCGTGCGCGCCTGCGACCTCGCGGCGCTGGCCTTGCAGGATGCGCATTTCCTGCGCGAAGACCGGCGCGATCCGCATTACGCGCAGCGGCGCGAACAGTTGTTCCTGGTTGCGGTGCAATGTGCCGAACCTGCGGCAACCTGTTTCTGCGCGTCGACGGGCGATGGTCCTACGCCGACGGCGGGCTACGATCTGGCGCTGGCAGAACTGGCGGACGGCTTCGTCGCCGTTCCGGGCAGCAAGAAGGGGGAGGCGGTGCTCGGCGCGCTGAAGCTTGCTCCGGCCACGTCACAGCAGATCGAGGCGGCCCGCCGGCAGGGGCAGTCGACCGCCGCCGCGCAGACGCGCCGCCTGCCGAGCCGCAACCTGCGTGACGGCCTCATGGGCCACCTGGAACATCCGCGCTGGGACGACGTGGCGGCGCGCTGCCTCGCCTGCGGCAACTGCACCGCGGTGTGTCCCACCTGTTTCTGCCATGCCGAGGTCGACACGCCCGCGCTCGACGGCAGGAGCAGTCTGCACGAACGGACATGGGATTCGTGCTTCGGCGAAGCGCACGGCCATCTGCACGGCTTCAACGTGCGGGCCGACATCCGCAGCCGCTATCGCCAGTGGCTGACCCACAAGCTCGCCACCTGGCACGACCAGTTCGGCCGCAGCGGTTGCGTCGGCTGCGGTCGCTGCATCGCCTGGTGCCCGGTCGGCATCGACCTGACCGAGGAAGTCGCCGCCCTGTCCCCCGGGGACCCGGCATGAGCGAGCCGTACAGCCTCGACGCCGGACCGCCGCATGCCGCCACCGTGGTGGCGCGCATCCAGGAGTCGCCGACCATCTTCACGCTGAAGCTGCGCCTAGACGACGCGGCCGCGCAGGCGTCCTACCGCTTTGCGCCCGGCCAGTTCAACATGCTGTATCTCTATGGCGTCGGCGAGGTGCCGATTTCCATCATGTCAGACCCGGAGGAGCGCGACGTCATCGGTCACGCCATTCGTGCACTGGGACGCGTCACCCGTGGTCTGGCTGCGCTGCAACCGGGCGACAAGGTCGGACTGCGCGGACCGTTCGGACGCGGCTGGCCGCTGCAGGAGGTGAGCGGATGCGACGTCGTGCTGGTGACCGGCGGCCTCGGCTGTGCGCCGGTGGTATCGGTCATTCATTACATCCTCAAGCGGCGCGAACGCTTCGGCCGGCTGGTCATCATCCAGGGCGTGCGGCACGCCGAAGACCTGATCTGGCGCGAGCAGTACGCTCGCTGGGCCAAACTTCCGGACACCCAGGTGCTGGTGGCGGCGGGCGAGGGTGCGGCATACTGGCCCTGGCATGTCGGCCGGGTGACGGATCTGTTCGGCTTGGCCAACTTCGACCCGGACTGCGCCGTATCGATGATGTGCGGGCCGGAAGGCATGATGCGCGCCACCGCGGACACCTTGCTGGCGCGCGGCCTGCCAGAGTCCCGCCTGTTCCTGAGCCTGGAGCGCAACATGCAGTGTGCGGTCGGCCGCTGCGGCCACTGCCAGGTGGGCGGCGCTTTCGTCTGCCGCGACGGTCCCGTATTCAACTGGGGCGAGGTCAAGTCCTTGCTCGAACACCGGGGCTTCTGATGAGCATACCGGCGACCCAGATCAAGCCGCGCGTGGCGGTCCACAAGTTCAGCTCCTGCGACGGCTGCCAACTGGCCCTGCTCAATCTCGGCGAGGATCTGCTCGCGCTTGCCGAGCGCGTCGACCTGGTGCACTTCGCCGAAGCCGGGCCGCTCGATGCGGACACTGAGGTGGATGTCGCGTTTGTCGAGGGCAGCGTGTCGACCCCGGATGATATCGAGCGGATCCGGCACGTACGCGCCCACAGTCGAATGCTGATCGCCATTGGCGCCTGTGCCACCGCGGGCGGCATCCAGGGTTTGCGCAACAATGCCAACGGCAAGGAATGGCTGGCAGAGATCTACAGCCATCCCGAGGCGATCGCCAGCCTGGCAAGCTCGACGCCGATCTCCAGCCATGTGAACGTGGATTTTGAACTGTGGGGCTGCCCGGTCAGCGGCCCGCAGATGCTGGCGGTGGTGAATGCGCTGCTGCTCGGCGTGGCGCCGCGCGACAACGCCGACAAGGTGTGCACCGAGTGCAAGCGGCACGGATACCCCTGCGTGATGGTGAGCCGTGGCATCGCCTGCATGGGGCCGGTGACGCGCGCAGGCTGCGGCGCGCTGTGTCCCGGCCTGGGCCGTGACTGCTATGGCTGCTACGGGCCGGCGGAAAATGCCAATACCGATGCGCTGGCGGCGCAGTTCGGCCACCTGGGGCTGCCCCCCGAGGCCATCCTGCGGTGTTTCCAGTCGATCAACAACCAGGCGCCGGTATTCCTCGCGGCGGCCGACAAACTCAGGGCAGCTGGGCATGACTGAACGGCGCAGCGTGGCGATCCATGTGCCGGTGCTCGCCCGGGTGGAAGGCGAGGGTGCGCTCGATCTGCGCATCGAGCACGGCGACATCACCGAACTGCGCCTGCGCATCTTCGAGCCGCCACGCTTCTTCGAGAAGTTTCTGGAAGGCCGCAGCTATACGGAAATTCCCGATATGGTGGCGCGCATCTGCGGCATCTGCCCGGTGGCGTACCAGGTTACTGCGGCGCAGGCATTGGAAAAGCTGTTCGGGGTCGAGCTCGATCCGTGGGCCCACGCCATGCGGCGCGTGTTCTACTGCGGCGAATGGATCCAGAGCCACAGCCTGCATATTCATCTCCTGGCCGCACCGGACTTTTTCGGCTGCAACAGCGCCATCGAACTGGCGAAGATCGCGCCGGAGGAAGTGCGCCGCGGGCTGCGGATCCAGGGCGTGGGCAACGCGTTGATGGACCTGTTCGGCGCCCGCTCGGTGCATCCGGTGGGGGTGCGCATCGGCGGTTTCCATGGAGCGCCGCCGCTGGCCCGTATTCATGACATACGGGACAGGCTGCGCGCCGCGCTGCCCGAGGCCGAGGCGCTGGTCCGCTGGGCAGCGGCCATGCCGATGCCGCAGGACGATCAGGCCTTCGTCTCGGTGGCAACGCAGCATCCGAGCGATTACGCCATCGAGCGCGGCGCTATCGCGACGAGTGATGGCCTGCGCATCGGGGCGGATGCCTTTGACGGACATTTTGCAGAGCGGCACGAGCTGCATTCCACCGCCCTCTTCAGTACCTATCACGAGCAGCCCTATCTGGTAGGACCGCTGGCGCGCCTCAACCTCAACCATGACCGCCTGCCCAACGCTGTCGGGGCTTTGCTCTCCGAAGTCGGCTTCGCGCTGCCGAGCCGCAATCTGTTCCACAGCCTGCTGGCGCGTGCGGTGGAAATCCTGCTGGCGCTGCAGGAGGCGCTGCGTCTGCTCGACGACTACCGCGTACCGGAATCGCCCTGGGTGCCGGTGACCCCGCGTGCCGGCGTGGCAACTGGCTGTACCGAAGCGCCGCGCGGCCTCCTGTGGCACCGCTACGAAATGGACAACGCCGGTCGCGTGGTCAACGCGCGCATCGTGCCGCCGACCAGCCAGAACCAGGCCCGCATCGAGGAAGATCTGCGGCTGTCACTGCTCAATTTCGGGTTGGACCATGCGGATGACGCGTTGCGGCTGCATTGCGAAAAAGTCATCCGCAACTACGACCCGTGTATTTCCTGCGCTACCCATTTCCTGCGGCTCAACGTCGAGCGTGCATGAGCAGCGTGCGCATCCTTGGCATCGGTTCGCCGTCGGGCGACGATCAGGCCGGCTGGCTGACCATCGATGCCCTGGAGGCTGCGGGGGTACACGCGAACCGCGAACGCATCATCGAAAAGCTGGACCGGCCCGGTGCCCAGCTCATTTCCCTGCTGGAGAACGCGGACTGGGTCATTCTGGTCGACGCCATGCAAGGCGGCGGTGAGCCAGGGCGGATCCAGCGCTTTGACCAGAATGCCTGGTCCGATTACAGGCACGGCCTCTCGAGCCATGGACTCGGCGTGCTCGACGCCCTGTCGCTGGCGCGCGAACTCGGAACGCTGCCGCCACGGATCGATCTGTACGGAATCGAGATCGGTTCGGCGGCTCCGGGCGATCAGGCGGGGACTGGGATTCAGGCTGCGGCGCAGCAACTCGCCCGGCGACTGGCCGCCGAATTGACTGCGGCGACCCGACGGGCGGGCAGGGCGCCTGCGCACTGATCAGCACAGCCCAATCGGGCAGG
>JBLMYH010000094.1:0-4318 GCA_050258175.1 Hyphomicrobiaceae bacterium | reverse complement strand
ACGTGCTGCGCGGAGAGCACGCGCAGGCTGTCCATCCCCTTGGGCGAGAGGTTGAGGCGGCTGTCGGCGGTGCCGGTGGAGGTGAAGAAGATCTTCTGCGCGCCGATGAAGGCGCGGTGTTTTTCCTCGAGCGCGGGATAGAAGCGCGCCATCAGTTGATCTGCTTCCTGATGAGGCCGGTGAGAATGTGCAGGCGCGCCACGCTGTCATTCATTTCCAGCAGGTTTTGCTTGGTGGAGAGCTTGAGCGGCAATACTTCGGACAGGCGGTAGCCGACCCACGCGGCATTGCCGAAGTCGTGCGGTGCTGGGAAATGCGCGTCGCCGTATTCGTCGATGATGTGGCGCAGGATTTCGACGGCCAGTTCGAGTTCGCGCGGCACGGCTGCGACAGGTTCGGCGCTGACGGCGTCTACCGCGCCGATTAGCAGGCCATTGGGTTGGGCATGGGTGTGACGGATGACGAAGCGTTCCTGCGCCTGGGTCTCGATATGCAGGATGCCGGTTTCCGGCATGTCCCATTCGGTGACCTGTACCTGCGTGCCGACGGGGTAGGGGACTGCCGGCGTGCCGGTTTCCGTGCCTTCGCGGATGGCGCAGATGCCGAACGGCGTGTTGTCGGCGATGGCCTGTTTGACCATCTCGAGATAGCGTTGCTCGAAGATCCGCAGCGGCAGCCGTCCGCCTGGGAATAGCACGGTATTCAGCGGAAAAAGGGGCAGGGCGATGCTCATCGCTCCTCCCCCCACCGCGCCATCAGCGTGTGCCGGATGCCCAACTGGTCGAGAATGCGCGCGACGATGAAATCGATGATGTCCTCGATGCTTTGCGGCTGATGATAGAAGCCGGGATTGGCCGGCAGGATGACCGCGTTCATCCTCGAAAGCGTCAGCATGTTTTCCAGGTGCAGGGTGGAAAACGGCGCTTCGCGGGGAACGAGGATGAGCTTCTTCTGTTCTTTCAGCATCACGTCGGCAGCGCGCTCGATCAGATTGTCGGACAGGCCGTGGGCAATGGCGGCAAGCGTGCCCATCGAACATGGGCATACCACCATCGCGTCGGACGGGTTGGAGCCGGACGCCACCGGCGCATTCCAGTCCTCGCGGCCGAATACGCGGAGCTGGCCGTTGCGTGCATTCAGCGCTTCCGATAACTGTCGTTCAAGATCGCAGGCACGTGCGGGCAGCGCCACGCCCAGTTCCTGTTTGGCAACGATGTGCGCGGCTTGCGACACCAGCAGGTGCACGCGCAGGTCGGCTGCCAGCAGGCATTCGAGCAGACGCAGGCCATAGGCCATGCCGGACGCGCCCGAGAGCGCAAGGGTAACGGTATTCAGGGGAGGATGCATGGCGCCGATTGTCGCCCGGATGCTGCAGGGGCGGCAAGCACGCGCGTCACAATCAGGCCGTTTACCGTGCCAAAAACCAGTGCGGCGGCGGCAAACACCGGCAGCATCTTGATCAGTGCAGCACCCGGCAGCAACCACACGCCAACCAGGGCGAGCTGCCCGCCGATGTGGCCGAATGCCGCCAGCACCGACAGGCTGACCGGGCCGAAATGGCGGCGGGGCAGATGGCGGGCGAGCGCCAGCGTCGACAGGCTGACGAGCGCGCCGGCGAACGACAGCCAGAATCCCGGCGCAAACAGGCTGCCGAGCAGCAGGCCGCCAGCGAGCACGCGCAGGCCCGACACCCAGGCGGCCGCGCGCCAGCCGTATTGCAACAACACCAGCAGGATGACGATGTTGGCAAGCCCCGGTTTCACGCCGGGCACCGGGCTCGGCAGTGCGGCCTCCGCGAGCGTGAGGCCAATCGCCAGCGCCGCCAGTCGCGCGATGCGGCGGTCGTCCGGGCTGACCGGAAATTCAATAACCGAGCGTGTCATAGGCGTTGGTTCGGCCACGGATTTCGAGGCTGACCTGGTTGGGCAGGCATAGCGCAGCCTGCCCGGACTGCGTCAGCCAGCCCTGCTTGACGCACAACTGGCGCGGCGACGGATCGCGCGCGATGCGGGCACGCCCGGGTTCGATCTCGATCTGTGTCATGCCGAGCGGGCCGCTGACGGTAACGCTCCTCGTCCGCGCGAGCGATGCGGTCTCCACGACCTTGCCCGCAGCGCGGATGACGACGGTGTCGCCACGGTCGCCGCCCCAGGCCCATGCTGTCAGTGCAAGGACGATGCCGCCCCCTGCGAGCAGGACGCCCACATCGCCGGCTTGCAGCGTTGCCATCAGCTGAGCTCGCGGTGCCGCACCAGCACCTGCTCGCGCTCACGGAAGGCGGCTGCCAACGTTTCCGCAAAATACACGCTGCGATGCTGGCCGCCGGTGCAGCCGATGGCGACCGTGAGATAGGCGCGGTGGTCGCGAATGAAGCACGGCAGCCAATTCTCGACAAAGCCGCGGATGTCGGCCAAGAGCGCCATGGCATTGGGACTGCCTTCGATGTAATTCCGCACTGGCTGGTCGCGCCCGGTGAGCGGGCGCAGTTCGGCGACATAGTGCGGGTTGGGCAGGCAGCGGACGTCGAACACCAGGTCGGCATCGAGCGGGATACCGTGCTTGAAGCCGAAGGATTCGAACAGCAGCGTGATGCGCGAGCGGTCCTGTCCCACCAGGTCCTTGATCCACAGGCGCAGTGCCGCGGCGGACAGATCGCTGGTGTCGATGCGGTGCGCCAGCGGCGCAATGTCGGCCAGCATCTCGCGTTCAAACTGGATGGCTTCCTGCAGTGAAACCGTGTCGCTGGAAAGCGGGTGACGGCGCCGCGTTTCGGAAAAGCGCTGGACCAGGGTCAGCGTCTTGGCTTCGAGAAAGATGACCCGCAGATCCGCGCCCTGATTGCGCAGCGCTTCGGCAATCTGCGGCAATTGCGAAAAGCTCGCACTGCTACGTGCATCGATGGCGATGGCGATGCGGCCGTGCCCTTCGCGCTGCAGATAATCGACCAAGGGCTGCAGCATGGCCAGGGGCAGATTGTCGACGCAGTAATAGCCGACGTCTTCCAACACCGCGATGGCGATGCTTTTGCCCGACCCCGACAGACCCGATACCAGAACGATTTGCACTCAACTGTCTCCGTCGATGGCGGCCTGCTGGCGCTTGATGAATTGTTCGACCGGATTGATGCCGCGGCTCTTGAGAATGTGATTGCGCACGGCGACTTCGACCAGCACCGCAAGGTTGCGACCGGCTGCAACCGGAATGCGCACCTTGGGGATGGCGACGTCGAGGATGCTTTCGGTCGATGCCACCATATCGAGGCGGTTGAGTCCGACTTCGCCGATTTCCTGCGGATGCACCAGTTCGACGATCAGCTTGAGGTTCTTTTGCCGTTTGACGGCCGTTTCGCCGAACAGGAAGCGGATATTGAGGATGCCGAGTCCGCGCACTTCCAGAAAATCGCGGAGCAGTGCCGGGCAGTTGCCTTCGAGTGTGTCCGGCGCGACGTGCTTGAGTTCGACGACGTCGTCGGCGACAAGCCGGTGGCCGCGCGTGACCAGTTCCAGTGCCAGTTCGCTCTTGCCGACGCCGGCATCACCCTTGATCAGGACCCCCATTCCCAGCACTTCGAGAAGCACGCCGTGCTGCGAGGTCGTCTCGGCCAGGCTTTGCGTCAGGTAATGTCCCAGATAGGACACCAGGATCGGGCTGGCAAGCGTCGTGGTGAACAGGGGCGTTCCGCTGCGTTCCGCGGTCTCGCGCAACACCGGGGGGGCGGTCTCGCCATTGCAGATGACGATGGCCGCGACCTCATCCGAATACAGGTGGTCGATGGCTTCCTGCAGGCCCGCTGCGGACAGGCCGCGCAGATAATCCATTTCGGCACACCCCAGGACCTGAACCCGGTTGGGGTGAACGAAATTCAAGTGGCCGATAAGCGCCAGCGTTGATTTTCGGATGGTTTCGGAGGAAAGGGTGCGGCCACCGCCGTTACGCCCGGCCACCCATTGCAGGTCGAGCTGTTCCGTCAGATCGCGGAACAGGGTCTCGACCGAAACGTGGCTTAGCTGGACGTCCATGCGCCGATCTGCGCACTCAGCTTGACCATGACGCGAGCAGTGCGACCAAATCGGACGGGCTGCCGGCGTCCAGCATTTTTGCGCGCATGGTCTCGTCGCCGAACAGTTGCGCCAGTTCGCCCAGAATCTGCAGGTGCTGCTCGTTGGCATCGTTGGGGACGAGCAGGATGAAACACAGCGTAACCGGCTGGTTGTCGGGGGCGTCGAATTCGAGTGGGTTCTTCAGCCGATAAAATGCGCCGCATGCATCCTTCAGACCCCTGATGCGCCCGTGCGGTATGGCAATCCCATGGCCGAGC
>JBLMYH010000093.1:0-11516 GCA_050258175.1 Hyphomicrobiaceae bacterium | reverse complement strand
CCAGTTCGAAATGGTCGAGCTGGCCCGCCACCCGCATCTTTCCGCCGACTACGTGCATCTTGTGGTCGAGGCGACCAAGCAGGCCTTCCGCGTGCGCGACCGCCACGTGGCCGATCCGGATCATGTCGACGTTCCCGTCGCCGAACTGCTTTCGTCCGCCGCGATCGACGGCCTTGCAGCTGCCATCGACGTTGCCCGCGCCGCGCCCTGGGGCAAGGGCGTGGGGCCGGCTGACACGGTCTGGTTCGGCGTGGTGGACGCGAAAGGCCGTGCCGTCAGCGCCATCCAAAGCATTTATCACGAATACGGCAGCGGCGTGGTGGCGGGTGAAACCGGCATCATCTGGCAGAACCGCGGCACCTCGTTTTCCCTCGACCCGCAACACGTCAATGTTCTGCAACCGGGCAAGCGTCCGTTTCACACCCTCAACCCGGCCATGTACCTGGAGAACGGCCGTCCCAGGCTGGTCTACGGCACCATGGGCGGCGACGGCCAGCCGCAGACACAGGCGGCCGTCGCCACGCGTGCGCTGGACTATCGCCTGCCGCTGCCCGAGGTGCTGGACAGTCCACGCTGGCTGCTCGGCCGCACCTGGGGACAGAGCACCGACAGCCTGAAACTGGAAGGCCGCTTCGCGCCGGCGGTGTTCGAGGAACTCGCGCGGCGCGGACACATGGTCGAACGCGTCGATGACTACGCACAGATGATGGGGCACGCGGGTGTCATCCGCGCGCTGGACGACGGCACCTTCGAGGCGGCTTCCGATCCGCGCAGCGACGGGGCTGCTGCCGGTGGCTGACCCCCACACTACACACCAGGCCGCTTGCGGCCGCATGAGGATATTCAATTGCTGGCATTCGCTTCTTTTCTAGCCCTGGGCCTGTTCGCCGGCCTGCTCGCCGGCATGCTCGGCATCGGCGGCGGCGTCGTCGTCGTCCCGGCCCTGATCTGGATCTTCCAGCATCACGGCCTGCCGCCGGAAATCATTCCGCATCTGGCTATCGGCACCTCGCTGGCCGCCATCGTGTTCACCTCGCTTTCGGCGATCTGGGCGCAGCACAAGCGCCGCGCCATCGACTGGCCGGTGGTGCGCCTGCTGGCCCCGGCCACGCTGCTGGGCGGTTTCGCCAGCGGCTTCCTCGCAGGTTTTATCCCGGCGGCCATGCTGAAGGGCATCTTTGCCGTCTTCCTGATTTTCGTCGGCACGCAGTTCATCCTGGACTGGAAGCCCGCCGCGCACTGGCGTCTGCCTGGCCGCGGCGGCTTGTGGGGCATCGGTCTGGGCATCGGTTCGCTGTCGGCGCTGCTCGGCATCGGCGGCGGCAATATCACGGTGCCGCTGCTGCATGCCTGCAATCTCGACCTCAAGCGGGCCATCGCCATCTCCACCGCGCTGGGCTTTCCGATCGCATTGTTCGGCGCTGCCGGATTCATGCTTTCCGGATGGGGACACGCGCAGTTGCCGAGCGGAACCCTGGGCTATGTGTCCCTGCCCGCATTGGCGGCGATCGCCGGTGCCGCCGTGCTGACGGCCCCGCTGGGGGTGCGTCTCGGACACGCCCTGCCGGTCAGGCGGCTCAAGCGGATATTCGGCGTGCTGGTCCTGGCGATCTCGCTGCGCATGCTGTGGACGGTATTGACGTAACTGCGCGACGAGGAGGCGTCCATGAACGATCTGGAGCAGAAGATTCTCGCCATGCTGGTTGACGATGGCCGCAAGAGCTTTGCCGACATCGCCCGCGAACTGGGCATTTCCCGGGTACATGCGCGCGACCGGGTGCAGCGCCTGATCGACGAAGGCGTCATCGAGAAATTCACCGTCATCGTGAACCCGGAAAAGGTCGGCACCACCGTTTCGGCCTTCTTCGACGTCGAGGTCGACCCGCAGGGCATAGAAATGGTGGCCGAGGACCTGGCCCGACAGCCCGAGGTCAGGAGCCTCTACATCATGAGCGATATGACCAGTCTGCATATTCATACCCTGACCGCGGACAACAGTGCGTTGGAGGATTTCGTCCGCCGCAACCTGTTCTCGCGCCGTCACGTCGTCAAGGTCAACTGCAAGCTGTTGCTCAGCCGGGTGAAAAACCGGCGTGGGGGGGCGCGCATCTAGCGAGCTGGAGTGGCCTCGCCGCGCTCATCGTTGCGGTGCATGTCCCACCGCACAGATGTTCCTCCCCAGTTCCAGCTCCTGCGCCTTGCGCGCGTCCGGGCTGGCCAGCCCCGCATTGGCCCGCTTGATCTCGATATAGGCTTCGGGAAATTCCGGCAGGCTTGCCAGGATGTAATCGCAGAAGGCCTTTTCGCCCTCGGCCAGCTTGAGCAGCCCCGGATTGTGCCGCTTGAGGTTGCCCAGCGTAGCGTGGTAGACGCCTTTCGCATCGCCTGCCGTGATGTCGCTGAAATGGGCCGGCAGCACCACCGTCTCGGCCGGCAGCTGCGACATCCGCAGCAGCGAGGCATACAGCAGCGGCGCCCACGCTTCGGCGCGGCCGCCCAGGTCCGGGCGGGCGATCGACTCCAGGAACAGGCTGTCGCCGCTCAGCAGATAGCGCCCCTCGACGAGAAAGGCGACCATGCCCAAGGTATGGCCCGGAAAATGCAGCACCTCGACCTCGGCCTGGCCGATGCTGATCTTCTGTCCGGCCTCCAGCGGCCGATAGGGGATACGGGCGGGCAGCATGTCCATCGGGTGGATGGCGTCGTAGGGGTGCAGATAGTAGGGGGCGTCGTCACGCTGTCCGAGCGCCGGCCCGCCGCTCAGGTGGTCGGCATGCAGGTGGGTGTCCAGCACCCTCTCGATGCGCGCCCCGACGGCATCGGTCAGTTCGTGATAGGTCCCGATGTGGCGGGCGGGGTCGAACACCGCGGCGTGCTGGTCGCTCACCAGAACGTGGCTCAGGCAGCCGCGGGCCGGGCGCACCACCT
Organism: Hyphomicrobiaceae bacterium; assembly: GCA_050258175.1. Classification (GTDB taxonomy): domain Bacteria; phylum Pseudomonadota; class Gammaproteobacteria; order Burkholderiales; family Thiobacillaceae; genus Thiobacillus. The sequence continues at coordinate 8,588 of JBLMYH010000093.1, read as the reverse complement.
GGAACAGCGAGAAGCGCTCGCTCTCCGTGACGGGATGCCAGTAGTAGAAGTTGCCCCACGCCTCCATGCCGCCTTGCAGGTTCAGGGCATCGAAGCCGAGGCGGCGCAGCCCCTCGGCAACATAGCCGGAGGTATTGCCCTCGGCGCACACGGCGAGGATGGGCCGATCGGCAGGCAGCTGCGCCATCAGTTGCGCCTGCACGCCGCGCATCACCGCCTCGGCGACGTCCTCTTCCTCGCCTTCCAGGTCGAGCAGTTCGAAATAGGGAATGTTGAGCGTGGGGACAGGACGCCGGCCTTCCACTCGCCAGCGTTCGAACTCGTCACGGTTGCGCACATCGAGGATGAACAGCGGCTCGTCGTGCAGCAACCGCTCCCACACTTGCTGCGGACTCGCGGCGGCAGCGACCTTCGTCAGCATGGAACCTCCTCGCGGAGTCCCATCCACCAGATACATCGCGCGGCCCGGACTCCGCGTCATACCGTGTTGACCGAGCGACTCTATCAGCTTCCAACTATAGACAACGCTTCGCACTCCGGTAACCCCCAGTTGGGGGCCATGTCTCATGGGAAATTGACACGGGCGCGTTTGGTGCTAGCGTGAGTTAAACGGTCCATGTTTTTACTTCTTACCGGGGCCGTGATTGGTGCGCCAGACGCCGATCCTGACACCCATGGCGCAGCAGCGTCCTTGAAACGCAGCCTCGTCCGTATGGCCAGCGTTTCTCCCATTCCGGCGAAGCGCTCGCCGAGATTGGAGGTTGTGATGTTCAGTGCCAATCCGTTCCAGCCGGTGACAGAATTCCTGCCTCCGCACTTCATGCAGTTGTATATCGTTCTGATGGTCCTTGCGGTCGTCGCGGGAACCTTGTTCGACCTGTATCACAAGGGCAATGCCAAATTCTTCCTGCAACAGAGGAGGCGTTCACGCGCTGCCGCAACGCGGCGGCTCAGCGGCGCGGACAAAGCCGCCATCGTGACCAGGACGCTCGTGAACGAGGTCGCAACGTCGGGAGAGTTCTGCAGCGTGAGCAGAAGGATTTCCCACGTCTTGATGTCCTACGGCTTCGTGCTTTATCTGATTACGACCATCCTGCTGGTGTTCGGCTATCCGGGCGACCCGCGCGCGCCGGCCGTCCTGCCGGCGCTGTGGAACATCGGTGCGCTGATGGTGCTCATCGGCGGGTACTGGTTTTTCTTCTTTCTCCGGGTCGACGTCGCCCATGATGGCCATTCGCCCTGGCGCCTGGTGCGCGCCGACCTGTTCATCGCCACGCTGCTCGCGAGCGTGACGTTTGCATTCGTCTTCGAGTTCGCGGCGGCGGCACAGAATGCGACGGCAACAAAGCTGTTCTTTGCGATCTACCTCCTTTTCACGACGCTGCTCTTTGTCTCCGTGCCGTGGTCCAAGTTCGCGCATATGTTCTACAAGCCCGCGGTGGCTTTCCAGAAACGGGTGGAAGAGGCGGACGGTTCGTCCGACCTGCCGACGCCCGCAACGGCGGGAGGAAATCGATGCCCACCTTCACATACATGACGCGATGCGACGGTTGCGGACAGTGCGTGGATATCTGTCCGTCCGACATCATGCACATCGACCCGGTCTACCGACGGTCCTACAACGTCGAGCCCAATTTCTGCTGGGAGTGCTATTCGTGCGTCAAGGCGTGCCCGCAGCATGCAATCGACGTCCGCGGTTATGCAGACTTCGCCCCGCTGGGGCACAGCGTCAGGGTGCTGAGGGAAGAGGCGAACGGCACCATCTCCTGGAAAATCCGCTACCGCGACGGGCGGGTCAAGGAGTTCACCTTCCCCATCAGGACCACTCCCTGGGGGTCGATCAAGCCGCCATCCGCTTACGCAGCGCCCGGCGCCGGTGCGCTGGGCTCCCCGCTGCTCGCGCACGAACCGGAGGCGCTCATGGTGGCAGCGCTTCCCGCACTGCCGTCTTCCGAACAGAAACAGGGGTGATGTCATGCGCCTGCACTCGTCGAGAAAAACCCGGTTCGTCGATACCGACATTCTGGTCATTGGTGGCGGCTTCGGCGGTTGCGGCGCCACCTACGAATCGCGGTACTGGGGGCGGAACCTGAAGATCGCCCTGGTCGAAAAGGCCAACATCGAGCGCAGCGGCGCCGTCGCTCACGGCCTGTCGGCGATCAACTGCTACATGGGCATGCGCTGGGGCGAGAACCAGCCGGATGACTTCGTGCGCTACGCGCGCGGCGACCTGATGGGGCTGGTCCGGGAGGACCTGATCTTCGACATCGCCCGGCATGTCGACTCCACGGTCCACAAGTTCGAGGAATGGGGGCTGCCGATCATGCTGAACCCGGAGACCGGCAGGTACCAGAGGGAGGGCAAGTGGCAGGTCATGATCCATGGCGAGAGTTACAAGCCGATCATCGCCGAGGCTGCACGGAAGTCCGCGAGCGAGGTGTACAACCGGATCATGGTGACGCATCTGCTGATGGACACGACGCGCCCCAACCGGGTCGCCGGCGCTGTCGGATTCAGCGTCCGCGACGGGAACCTCTATGTCTTCAGGGCGAAGGCTGTCATCGTGGCCGCAGGCGGCGCGTCGCACATCTTCCGGCCGCGGTCGATCGGCGAGGGCGTGGGCAGGACCTGGTATGCGCCCTGGAGCAGCGCTTCGGCCTACGGCCTGGTCTTGCGTACCGGCGCCAAGATGATCCAGATGGAGAACCGGATCGTGCTCGCCCGCTTCAAGGATGGTTACGGCCCGGTCGGTGCCTGGTTCCTGCTGCTCAAGGCCTACGCCACCAACGCCTATGGCGAGAGATACGAGGCCGCCCGTTTGGAAGAGATCAAATCCATGGTCGGCAAGTATGCGGAGACCACGCCGATGCCGACCTGCCTGCGCAACCACGCCATGCTGGAGGAGATCAAGGCCGGCAGGGGGCCCATCTACATGCATACCCAGGAAGTGCTCGATACGCGCGAGAAGGAGGAGATCGGCTGGGAGGATTTTCTCGACATGACGGTCGGCCAGGCGGTGGTCTGGGCTTCGCAGAACATCGATCCCAAGGAAAAGCCGTCGGAGCTGATTACCTCCGAACCCTACGTCATGGGATCCCACGCCACCTGCTCGGGGGCATGGGCCAGCGGCCCGGAGGACTGCGCGCCGGCGGACTACCAGTGGGGATACAACCGGATGACGACCGTGGAGGGACTGTTCGGCGCGGGGGACACGATCGGCGGATCTGCCCACAAGTTCTCTTCCGGCTCTTTTACCGAGGGCAGGATCGCCGGAAAATCGGCCGTCAAATACGTTATGGCGTTGGGCGGGAACCCGCCTCAGGTGGACGATGCGCAGGTCAGGGCGCTTGCGGAGGCCATTTTCCGGCCGCTGGAAAACTATCAAGTGGGAAGGAACGAGATCGTCGCCGGGAGCGTGGCGCCGAGCTACATTTCACCGCTTCAGGGTCTGCAGCGGCTGGAGAAGATCATGGACGAATATGTCGGGGGCATCAGCACCTTCTATATGACCAGCGAACCGATGCTCAACCGCGGCCTGGAGCTTCTAGACATGCTGAAGGAGGATCTCGACCACATCGGTGCCGAAGACCTGCATCAACTGCAGCGGGCGTGGGAGCTCAACCACCGGGTCTGGACGTCGGAGGCGGTGCTCAGGCACACGCTCTTCAGGCAGGAAACCCGATGGCCCGGCTACTATTATCGCGGCGATTTTCCGAAGCTCGACGACACGACGTGGCATGCCTTCACCGCGTCGCAGTATGACGCGCGGGCCGATGAATGGCAGATGACCAAGCTTCCCGTCCACCACATCATCGCGTAAGCAAGGCGGCCGGGCGGACGCGGAAAAAGCGTTCCGCTTGATTCTGCGCTGAAAGCCGCGCCACCCCATCGCATCGATCCACGAACAACCGGGATTTGACTCAACCATTGAGTGCGCGCAACGACTGCATTGGCGGTATGCGGGTGATATGCCGTGTGGTGAGCCAGCCGCTCGTTCCGACCAGCAGTGCGCCGGCCAACGGCAGCACGAGCCATAGCCAGGGATGCAGCCGGACCGGCAGATCGAACAGGCGATTGGCGATCAGCGCCATGGCGATTTCGGCGCAGCCGCTGGCGAGCAGGCCGGCAAGCAAGCCCAGGGCGAGGAATTCGCTCCACAGCGCTTTTGCCAGATAGGCGCGCTGAGCGCCCAGCGTGCGCAGCAGGACGGCCTCCTGCTGCCGCGCATCGAGACTGGCCAGCAGGGTGGCGACGACGACGGCCATGCCGGCCGCAAGCAGGAAACCCAGCAACAGCTGGATCGCGCCGATGATCTGGTCGAGCACGGCCTCGATGTTGGCGATGAGCTTGTCCAGCGCGAGCACGGTGATGCCGGGGAAGGCCTTAACGAAGCCCGGCAGCACGGCGGCCGCACTGGGTGGCACGTAAACGCTGGCGATGGAACTCGCCGGCAGGGTGTCGAGCTGGCCGGGGGCGAAGATGACGAAGAAGTTGGGCTGCATCGAGTCCCACTTCACGCTGCGGATGCTGGTGATGCGCGCGGTGAGCGTCTGGTCGCCGACCCGGAAGCCGAGCTGGTCACCGAGTGCGAGGTGGAGCCGCTCCGCCATGCCCGATTCGACCGAGATCTCGGCGGCGCGACGGCTGCCGTGCCAGCGTCCTGCGAGCACGGCATTGTTGGCAGGCAGGCTGGCGGTCCAGGTAAGGTTGAGCTCGCGCCGCAGGCTGTTGCTGTCGCGCGCGTCCGGCGGCAGCGTGGAAGCGATGGGCACGCCGTTCTTGGTGACGAGACGGCCGCGTACCATGGGGTAGATCTTGGAGGCCTCGAGGTGGTGCTGCGACAGATAGGCAGCGACGGCATGCTGCTGGAAGGGCGCGATGTTGACGAGAAAATAGTTGGGTGCCTGCGGCGGCAGCTGCTGGCGCCAGCCAGCGACAAGGTCGGTGCGGACCAGTGCCAGCAGGGCCACCAGGAAGAGTGCCAGGGTGAAGGCCCCGAGCTGCAGGGTGCTGTCGAAACGGTGGCGCAAGAGCTGCGCGAGGCCGAAGCGCAGCGGGCCGTGGCTCATTTTCTGGACGCCGCGGCCGGCCGCCAGCGCCAGGCGGGCCAGCAGGGCCAGCACGGCGACCAGCGCGGCCAGTGCGCCGACGAAGCTAGCGACCAGCCTGGCATCACCCGCATACCACGCTATCAGGAGCAGCAGCGCCGACCCACTGACCGCCGCGCTGAGCCACGCGGCAGCCGGCAGTGGCGGCAGGTCGCGCCGCAGCACCCGCAACGGCGGCACGCGGATCAGGCGCATGAGCGCGGGCACGCTGGCGCCCGCCAGCGCGAGCAGGCCGCTGACGATGGCCGCCCCCACGGGCGCCAGGCCGAGTGCCGGCAGGCGGGTGGCGGCGTCGGGCAGGACCAGCAGCGCCAGGGCCTGCTGCATCAGCGCGCCGATCGCGACGCCGAACAGACTGCCCAGCAGCCCCAGTGTCAGCAGTTGCACGGCATACAGCGCGCGCAGCTGCCGCGTGGTGGCGCCGAAGCAGCGCAGCAGGGCCGCCTGGTCGTAATGGCGCAGCGCGTGGCGATGCGCGGCGATGGCGATGGCGGCCACCGAAAGCAGCAGGCTGACGAGCGCAGTGAGCTGGATGTAGCGATCGGCGTTGGCGAAGGCGCCGCGCAGGGTTTCGACGCCTTCGCGCGATCCGATGAGGCGCTGGGTGCTGTCGAGCCTGGGCTTCAGGGCTGCGCTGAAAGCGGCGAGCTGAGCCGGCGCGCCGGCAAACTGATAGAGGTAGGTCACGCGGCTGCCGGGTTGCAGCACGTGGGTCTTCGCGACTTCATCGGCACGCATGAAAACGCGTGGCGCCAGGCCGAATACGCCGCCGAGCCGGCCCGGTTCTTCGGCCACCACGCCGGCAATGGTGAAGTGCGCCTCGCCGATCTGCACGCGGTCGCCCACCTTGGCCGACAGCAGCGGCAGCAGGTCGGGGGCGACATAGATGGCGCCGGGCGGCGGCTGCGCCGGGCGCGGGATGCCAGCGGCGAAGGGGCGGTCGGCGATGCGCACGCTGCCGCGCAGCGGGTAAGCCGCATCGACCGCACGTAGCGTCGCCAGTTGGAAGGCATCGCCCTTGGCGAGCATGCTGGGAAATTCGAGTGCCCGGCTGCGCGCCAGCGAACCGGCTGTGCGTGTGCTTTTGGCGACGGAGAACGTGGGCCAGTCCTCGATCGGCCGCGGGCTGGTGACCAGCAGATCGGCGCCAAGGAAGCTGGCCCCCTGTTCGCTCATGGCGCGTTTCAGGCGGTCGCCGAGAAAACCGGTGGTGCTGACGCTGCCGACGCCGACGATCAGCGCCAGCAGCAGCACGCGCCATTCGCCATTCGCGCGTTCGCGGCGCAGCAGCCACAGGCCGAGCCGCAGCACCCGAAAAGGGTACGCCGGTGGGTGCGCCGCTGTCGCGCCGCGGCCCTTCCGCAGGAAGCTCATTCGAGGGCCATTTGCTGCGCGTGGCCTGCGGTCAGGTGCAGCCGACGCTGACAGCGTGCCGCCAGCGCGTCGTCGTGGGTGACGAGGATCAGCGTGGTGCGGACTGAGGCGTTGAGTTCGAACAGCAGGTCGATGATGCGCGCACCGGTTTCGGCGTCGAGATTGCCGGTGGGCTCGTCGGCAAACAGGATCTGCGGATCGGTGGCAAATGCGCGGGCGATGGCGACGCGTTGCTGTTCGCCGCCGGACAACTGGAGCGGCGTGTGCGCGGCGCGCGCGGCGAGGCCGACGCGGTCGAGCCACAGGGCAGCGCGCTCGCGCGCGTCTGTGCGGCCGGCCAGTTCCAGCGGCAGCAGGATGTTTTCCAGCGCGGTGAGCGCGGGCAGCAGCTGGAACGACTGGAACACAAAGCCGACGCGGCCCGCGCGCAGGCGGGCGCGGGCGTCTTCGTCGAGATCCTGGAGGCGCTGGCCGAGGAGCTCGATCTCGCCCGACGATGGCTGGTCGAGACCGGCCAGCAGGCCCAGCAGGGTGGATTTGCCCGAGCCGGAGGCGCCAGTGATCGCCAGCGTTTCGCCGGCTTTGACGGCGAGGTCGACTTCGCTGAGGATGTCGAGGGTGCCGTCGGCCGTGCGCACGCGCTGTGACAGGGCACGGGCGATGACGGCGGGGAACTGGGCGCGGTCGGGAGGCGTCATTGAGGGGGTCAGGTCAGGGTGAGTGAATGAATTATCGCGTGTGGCTGCTGTTGGTACTGTGGTTTCCGGGCTGGGCGGCGGCGGGGCCGTGCTCCCTGTTGATTATTGGCGACAGCCTGAGTTCCGGCTATGGCCTGGCAGCAGGGTCGAGCTGGGTGGACCGGCTCGGCACCCGCCTGAAGAAGGTGGCGCCGGAGTGGCGCGTGGTCAACGCCAGCGTGAGCGGCGATACCACGCAGAACGGCGTGCAGCGTCTGCAGCCTGCGCTTGATCGGCATCATCCGCAAGGCGTTCTGATCGAACTGGGCGGCAACGACGCCCTGCGAGGCGCGCCGCCTGAGGTGATCCGGCAGAATCTGGTCACGATGATCCGCCAGGCGAAAGCGGCAGGCGCCTGGGTGGCCTTGCTGGATGCCCCAGTGTTGCCGAATTACGGCAAGCCGTACGCCGATGCGGTGGCGAAACTGTATGTCGACGTGGCGCGCGCGGAAAAAGTGGTCCATGTCCCGTGTTTTGTCTGCGGGGTAGGGGCCGTGCCGGGGATGATGCAGGCCGACCGCATTCATCCGAACGAAAAAGCACAGGGCCGGATGCTCGACGCCGTGTGGCCGCACATCAAGCCGAAATTGCATTGTCGGGCGAAAAAGCCATGAGCGGGCCGGACTGTCCGTGCGGCTCGGGGCGCCCGCTTGCCGCCTGCTGTGGACGGTTTCATGGCGGCGAGCCGGCGCCGGACGCCGAAAGCCTGATGCGTTCGCGCTACAGCGCCTACGTGCTGGGACTGGAGGCTTACCTAAGGGCGACCTGGCATCCGGCGACCCGCCCCGCAGCGCTGGACCTCGACGCCGTGCCGCGCCCGCAATGGCTGGGACTGGCGGTCAAGGCATACACGCCGGTCGACGCGGCTCACGCGACGGTCGAATTCGTCGCGCGCTACAAGCTCAACGGCCGTGCGTTCCGGCTGCACGAAACGAGCCGTTTCGAGCGGGTGGAGGGGCGCTGGCTGTACGTGGACGGCGAAATCGAGGAATGAAATGAACAAAGCCCGCTTGCGCGGGCTTTGTGGTGTGTGGGGTGGATGATGGGACTCGAACCCACGACAACAGGAATCACAATCCTGGACTCTACCAACTGAGCTACATCCACCATTGGTGCCGCCAGCTAATGCCGACGACGAGAACTCTGGCCTGCCCGACAGGAATCGAACCTGTAACCCCCAGCTTAGAAGGCTGGTGCTCTATCCAGTTGAGCTACGGGCAGAGACTCACTTCTCGGGCATATACGGGGTGGTCGGGGTGAGAGGATTCGAACCTCCGACATCCTGCTCCCAAAGCAGGCGCGCTACCGGGCTGCGCTACACCCCGAAATCCTATCGGCGTCCGGAATCCTGGCGAGGAAAGCGGACGCA
>JBLMYH010000092.1:0-5936 GCA_050258175.1 Hyphomicrobiaceae bacterium | reverse complement strand
GGGATGCCGAAATCGTGGAACCAGTTGATGAAGCGCTTGATCACCGCGATGGGCAGCGCTTCCGGCAGGGTGACGAAGAAAAACGCGGTCAGCGCCGGGTCGGTCAGCAGCTCGCGCGCATGCGCAATCCGCTCCCGGAAGCTGAGCAGGTAATCCATCAGCGGATCGGCTTCCTTCTTCTTGGTGAACGAGAACAGCTCCCGCAGCGACTGTGCCTCCTCGCGCGATTTCACCATCTTGTTCACCCACAGCGAGTACACCTTGCTCATGCCCAGCAGGCGGCGGGCGTTGGCCGTCGGCGCCGTGTCGAAGACGTAGGCGTCGTACTCGTTCTTGAACATCAGGTCCACCATGTTCTCGAACATCGCCGACTCTTCGAACGCCGGGTTCATGGTGGCGCTCTCCACGAACGAGTCCGCCTGCGTCGAAATCTCGGCGAACTTCAGAAACCACCGGATTTTGGTTTTGATGTCCTGTTTGGAGCGCTCGATCGTCTCCTTGGTGTCGATCTCGTACGCCCACAGGTTTGGCACGTTCTTCACCGGCGTGGCCTTGCCGTAAACGTCCTGGTCCAGCAGTCCGCTCAGCGAGTGCACCGGGTTGGTGGAGGCCAGGATCACCCGCTTGCCCTGGGATGCCAGGTGCAGCGCCGTTACTCCCGCCATGACGGTCTTGCCCACCCCGCCCTTGCCGCCGAAGAAGGTGAACTTCAACTGCGGATGGTCGCTCATGAAGTCGGTCAGTGAATGCGTGATCTCCGCCATGGCTTAGTGCCTCCCATTTCCGTTGCCGTACATGATCCCGGCGAGCTTCTCGATCATTTTCAGCCCGGTCACATCCCGTTCCAGTTCCGGCACGCGCCCGACTACCTCTCGGCCGAATGTCTGGTCGATCTCCTGCAGGTACCGTCCCTGCATCTTCAGCCGGTTCTGCAGGTAGGCGGGAATCTCCTTGCCCGCCAGGTCCGCCGGCAGCACCCGGTTGACCACGTAGCCGGCGATGGGAACGTCGAACTTGGCGAACAACTGCGCCGCCTTCTGCGTGTCCAGGATGATCATCTCCTCCGGCACCACCACGAAGAAAAACGCGGTCTTGTTCCGGTCGGTCAGAATTCCGGAGGACTGGTTGATGCGGTTCTTGATGTACTGCAGCTCGTTGAGCACCAGGTCTTCCTGGGTGGTCTTCTCGCGCTTGATGCGCGCCACCATCTCCTCGTGCTGCTTCATCTCCTCGCGCAGCTTAGTGATGCGGTTGATCCACTCGTCGTAGACCTTGGCCATGGAGAGGTAGTACAGCGCGTGCCCCAGCGGCACCAGGTCGTAGATGTAGTAGTCGTAGTCGCCCCCGACCACGATGTCCACCACCGCGTCGAAGATCGCCGACTCCTCCATCGCCGGTTCCGCCGAGGCCGCCTGGATGTACTGCTCAATCTCCTCCGGCACCTCCGGCAGGCCGTACATGTCGGTGATCTTCTTGCGGATCTCGTTCTGGTAGTTCTTGATATGGCTGTCGGCATCGATCTCCTGGGCGTACAGGTTGTCCATGATCCGCACCGCGCCCTTGCCGAAGATGTCCTTCTGGAAGATGTCGCTCAGCGAGGCCTGTGGGTCCACCGAAAACACCAGCACCTTGTGCCCCTGCTGCGCCAGCCAGAACGCCGTCGCGGCCGAGAACGTGGTCTTTCCCAGCCCGCCTTTCCCGCCGAACATGATGTAGCGCCGTTGCTTGTTCGCTTCGAACGTCTCTTTAATTGACATGATCAATCCTTATGAGTGCGTGTAGAAAACCTAGTGCTTGCTCGGTTAGGTCGCCCGGTTCGCTGAAGTGCGCATACCCGCAACCGCGCGGCCGACGACCGCTTTTAAAACATTGCATCCGACACATCCTTCTCCCGCAGCATGCGCCGTTTCCAGGTGGCGATGTTCGGCACCACGTAGGGCAGCAGCCGCAGCGAGTAGTACGGCGGCAGGATGGGCACCCCGATCAGGTCGCCCATGGTGATCAGGATGAACAGGTGCTCCATGCTGGCGCGTGTCCGCATCGCGTAGCGCGACATGTCGTGCGCGCTCATCCCGTAGGCGATCTCCTTCAGCCGGCTCAGCAATCCCTGCTTCTCTTCTTCTGACATCGTGCGTCTCCAAAGTTGTCGTCGGTCGTCGTTAACCGAAAACCGTGAAACTCATTCCTACACTCCGTGCAAATGAAACTCTTCCTTGTCCGACAATTCCCGTTCGCGCATCACCCGCCTCTTCCACTGGGAAACCTCGGGCACTACGTAGGGCAGCAGCCGCAACGAATACAGTGGCGGCAGCACGGGCACTCCGAGCATGTCGCCAAAGGTCACCAGCATGAACGCCGACTCCACCTCCGCCCGCATTTCCAGCGCCTGGCGCTCGAATTCGTAGGCGTAAAACCCGTAGAAAAACTCGCGGACTTTTTGCCAGCGCCCGCCCGCCATTGTTTCCCTCGTTTTCATCCCGCAATCGCGTGTAACATCAGCGAATCATCAATCCTGTTTCCGGGCTGGCCGCTTCATGTTTTCGCTCAACCTGGCGCTCTTCATTCTCGTCGTCGTCTTCGTCGTCGGCTGGTTCGCCGTGGGCACGCAGTACAACGTCCGCAAGGGCGAGGACGCGCTTCGCTGGCTGCAGCAGGGCCTGCCGCAAATCGGCGGGAAGACCACCCTCCGCTGGCTCGGTTCCTCCGTCGTCGAACTCAAGATCCAGCAGGCTAAGGCGCCCTTTCGCGACGCCGAAGTCCTCATCGTGCTCGAACCGCGCGACGTTGCCCTCCTCTGGGCCATCGCCCGCCTGCGCGGCCGGCGCGATCTGCTCATCATTCGCGGCGCCTTGCAGCGCGCCCCGCGGGTGGAACTGGAAGCCAGCGATCCGCAGTCGTGGGTGCTCGGCAGCCGCGACCGCCGCATCCGCTCTGAGGCCTGGAGCGCGCAGTCGGTCCCGCCTCTCACCGTTCACTCGCCCGCCAACTTCTCCACCGCCGCCGCGGTTGCCAACGTCGCCTTGGCCGACGCCGTTCCCCCGGTGCGCCTGGCTGTCCGCCGCACGCCTCCGAATCTGGAGTTGCAGTGGCAACTCCGGCGCGTACGGCGGTACTCTGCCCTTCACCTCGTCGACGCCGTCAACCACATCGCCGACTCGGTTTAGCGCGTTGACGAATCGAAGAATTGACGAATTAGACTGGGCGAAGGATCGCGAACTCCTTCGGACAGTTGCTAATTCGTCAATCCGTTATTTCGACCATTCATCGATCGTGTCACCGTGCTTCCGCCATCTCCCGTTCGCGTTTGGGCGCCGGAGCAGATGGCGTCACTCCCAGCTTCTGCCACGCCTTGAACGCGTCCCAGGCAATCACGGCGGCCGCCACGAACAGCAGCGCCGCCACGATCAGCATCGCGATCGCGCCGAACGAATTGATCGGCTGCGCCGCGATCTGCGGGTTCGACAGGATGCTGGCGTACAGGTTGTAGCCGGTCACCAGGATCGCCGCCATGGTCGTCACGTACATGAACAGCATCGGCCAGAACGCATACCGCGGGCTGCGTCCGATCGACTTCAGCCAGATGCTCACGATCAGCAGGCTCAGCGCCGCCATCAACTGGTTCGACGCCCCGAACAGCTGCCACAGGTATACCCAGGTGCCGCTCAGCACCAGCACCAGCGTAAGTGCCATCGAGATGAAGGCCGAGATATGAGCGTTCTTGAAGCCCACCCAGAACTCGCCCAGCCACTCGCCCAGGGTGACGCGCATGACGCGGAACACGAGCTGCACCACCGTCAGCACAATCACCACGAACACGCCGAAGCCGATCGCCGTGCCGTAGGCCTGCGGGATGGCGCCGAAGGTCACCATGCCCAGCAGCATGCCCACGCCGCCCGCGAAGGCGCCCGCGCCCGCGCCGCCGGCGATGGAAATCGCCACCAGCGAGAGCAGCGCCAGCGCGTTTTCGGAGAACATGCCGCCGCCGCCCACCGGCAGCGCGTCGGTTTCATACTCCAGTTGGCGCGCCGTGCCGATCGAGCCCACCAGCGCGTGCCATCCCGAGATCGCCCCGCAGGCGATGGTCACGAACAGCATCGGCCAGAGCGGCTGGATTGCCGGCAGCGTCTGCAGCACGTTTCCGGCCGCGTCCTTGGCCTGCGACATCGGCATCCAGGTGGAGAACACCTTGGTATGGAAGGTGACCGCTGTGGCCATCGCGGCGTCGCCGAACAGCGCTCGCACCCCGCCGACAATCGCTCCTAGTGCCGACAACCCGATCGTCAGGTACGTCACCCAGAAGCCGATATAGTTGGTCGGCTGGGCAAAGCGCCAGATGGGCAGCACCGTCCCCAGGTAGGAGAACGCGAATACCATCAGGCACCAGAAGACGAACGACGGCAGCATCCGGATCGCCCCGCTCTGGTTCAAGTATTTGGGAACGATCTTGCCCTCGGCGTTCACCTCGGTAGCCGCGGCCCGCGGGTCGGACTTGGTCGGGTCCACCACCGTGTACATTGGCTGCCCGCCGGTGATGCGGTTGATGGCATTGCCGATCTTCTGCACCGTGGAGTTAATCGCGCCGTTATAGGCGATCGCCGCCGCCGGCTTGCCCGCAGGCGTGGTGCCCTTCACCGCGCTCATGCCCTTGGCCCCGAGCGCAATCGACGCCAGCGTGATGCCCACCGTAAGCAGCGTCACCAGCACCAGGTCCATCTTCCACTTGTAGAGCATCTGGCCCATCAGCAGGCCCATCAGGGCCAGCATGAAGATGCCGAAGGGGACATCGGCGCGGGGATCGAAAATGCCCGCCAGGATGCCCACAAACGCGCCGGCCAGCAGCATCAGGTAGAAGAAGATGAATACGAACAGGATCACTCGCGTGCGCGGCGCGATCAACTTGTGCGCAATCGCCGACAGCGAATTGCCGTCGTTGCGCACTGCCACCACGATCGCCGAGTAATCGCTGGCCCAGCCAATGAAGGTGACCCCGATGAGTAGCCACAGCAGCGAGGGCAGCCACCCCCAGATGGTCACCGCCACGATCGGCCCGACAATCGGCCCCGCCGCGGCAATCGACTTGAAGTGATACCCATACAGCACGTTCCGGCTGGTGGGCATGAAGTCCACCCCGTCCATGTACATGCGTGCCGGCGTCGCCTTGCTGTCATCGGGCCGGATGACTTCGGCATCGATGCGCCGCGCGTAGCGGGTGAAGGCCAGCCAGATCATCAGCGCCCCGAGCACCGCCACGACCGGAGCGCTCATCGACGTCTTGGTAACTGCAAATCCGCCTGCCACCAGAACGGGAATGAGGACCAGGAAAAGAATAGCGAACCGGATCTTCATCGAGACCTCCGTGTGTGGAACACGAACAGGGCCCGCGACTCGCCGACCCTGGCTTCCCGAAACAGAACAGTTCTGTGAACGATTGGTCGGCGGTTCGTGCAGACGCTATTCCAAGCTGAACGGGAAAACGGTGATGCCTATCACGAGAATTGGTGACAAAGCGGAACGCGCGGCGCAGCAAGAAGGTTGCGCAGTTGCCGGCTACTGGTATCGCAGGGCTCCGATCGGGTCCGGTTCGCGACGCCTGGCCAGCCGAGATTAAGGCGTCTGGACAACGACGGCAACGTCGAATTTCGAGTAGTACTTCTTCACGTCCCCGGCCCCGTACTTGGCGCGGAACTTCTCCACCACGGCTTTGACTTGTGGCGCGTCGGTAACAGACGCGACCTTGAGTTCAGCCTCCACTCCTGCGGCCGTGATCCGAATCGACGGGTTCTTGAGCACGTTCTTGTACCACTGCGTGTCCGATCCCTGCACCGGCAGCAGGTATAGGGTGCCGGCTTCGGATACAAACCAGACGGGAATGGAGATGGCTCGCCCCGATTTTCTGCCGGTGACGGTGATCTTGATTTCGCGGTTGCGGGCGAGGC
>JBLMYH010000091.1:0-13621 GCA_050258175.1 Hyphomicrobiaceae bacterium | reverse complement strand
CCGCCACGTACTTGCTTGCAACCAGTTCATCAGATTCGCCATACAGGCTGCGCCGCTCGGAATGCCCGACGATCACGTACTTGCAGCCGAAATCAAGCAACATGGAGGTCGACACTTCGCCGGTGAACGCGCCCTTGGCCTGCTCGGAGACGTTTTGTGCGCCCCAGGCAATCGACGATCCGGCAAGCGCCGTTTGCACCTGCGCCAGATAAGGAAAAGGCACACACACCGCAGCCTCGATTCCAGTCAAGGCAGGTTTGATCGTTGCCAGCAGCGCGGCGTTTTCAGCCAGGCTGCCGTGCATTTTCCAGTTGCCTGTTACGAGCTTCTTGCGCATGGGAGTCTGCCAAACAAAAGTGCGCGATGGTAAGCGCTACGCGCCGTACGGTCAACAGGACCGAGGCCGTGCGGAGGATTCAGCCGAAGCGGCCGGTGATGTAATCTTCTGTCTGCTTCATGCCCGGCCGCATGAAGATCGTGCCGGTCTCGTTGAACTCGATGAGTTCGCCCAGATACATGAACGCCGTGTAATCCGAAATCCGCGCGGCCTGCTGCATGTTGTGAGTAACGATGGCGATGGTGTAATCGCTTTTCAACTCGTTGATGAGTTCCTCAATTTTTGCGGTGGAAATCGGATCGAGCGCCGAGGTCGGCTCGTCCAGCAACACGATTTCCGGCTTTACCGCCACTGCGCGCGCAATGCACAGACGTTGCTGCTGACCGCCGGACAGCGACAAACCGCTCTGATGCAACTTATCCTTCACCTCCTCCCACAGTGCCGCCTTGTTGAGCGCCCATTCGACCCGATCGTCCATTGCGCTTTTCGACATGCGCTCATACAGCCGCACGCCAAATGCAATGTTCTCGTAAATCGTCATGGGAAACGGCGTCGGCTTCTGGAATACCATGCCGATCTTGGCGCGCACCAGGTTTACATCCTGGCTCTTGTCGAGCAGGTTCGTGCCGTGAAACAGAATCTGGCCTTCAGCACGTTGCCCCGGGTAGAGGTCATACATGCGGTTGAAAGTGCGTAGCAAAGTGGATTTTCCGCAACCGGACGGTCCAATGAAGGCCGTCACCTTTTTGTGGGCAATGTCCAGGTTGACATTGCTGAGGCCTTTGAAGTCGCCGTAGAAGAAATCCAGATTGCGGATTTGCAAAGCAACATTTTCGCCGACAGGCATGGCGTGATCGGGCATCAAAAAAGCTCCGGAGAAATTAACGTTTGTCTTTATTGCGGAAAACCACGCGCACGCCGATATTGACCGCCAGCACCAGGAGGGCAATTAGCAGCGCACCACCCCATGCCAGATTGACCCAGTTGTCATAGGGGCTCAGCGCGAACTGGTAAATCACCACAGGCAAGTTGCCCATGGGTTTATCCATATTGGTGCTGAAGAACTGGTTATTTAGTGCAGTAAACAGCAGCGGCGCAGTTTCGCCTGTGATGCGCGCCATCGCCAGCAAAACGCCGGTCACCACACCCGATTTGACGGCACGCAAGGTCACCTTGAGCGACACCTTCCAGCGCGGCGCACCGACGGCAAAGGCCGCTTCGCGCAAGCTGGTCGGCACCAATCTCAGCATGTTTTCAGTGGTTCGCACCACCACCGGAATGGCAATCAACGCCAGCGCGAGTGACCCAGCCCAGCCAGAGAAACCGCCAGTGGTTGTCACAAACAATGCATACACGAACAGGCCGATGACAATCGACGGCGCCGACAGCATGATGTCGGTCATGAAACGAGTCAACGCCGCAAACTTTGAAACGCGCCCAAACTCGGCCAGATAGATCCCGGCAAAAATCCCAACTGGCGTCGAGATCAGCATGGAAAAGAACAAAATCAGGCCACTACCGACGATGGCATTGCGCAACCCCCCCCCTTCGGATCCAGGTGCCGGGGTGTCCTGGGTAAACAGGTTCCAGCTCAATGCAGCGAAACCCTTGGAAAACAGCGTCCACAAGATCCACAGCAGCGCTATCAGCCCCAGACTCATGGCGATCATCGACAGCGTGATGCCGATGCGATTTGTCCAGATGCGACGGGTATACAGATTCATCATGCGCCCTACAGACCTTCGGAGCCCATGCTGCGGCTGATCAGCCAGCGCGAAATGGCGAGCACGATGAAGGTAATCACGAATAGAACAAGGCCCAACGCGAACAGAGACGCAATGTGCAGGCCGGGATCCGCCTCGCCGAATTCGTTCGCCAGCGTGGAGGCAATTGACGTGCCCGGCGCGAACAGGCTGCCGTTGATGCGGTTGGCATTGCCAATCACGAAGGTCACCGCCATGGTTTCGCCCAGCGCCCGCCCCAGTCCCAGCATGACACCACCAATGACGCCGACTCGAGTGTAGGGCAGTACTACGTTGCGCACCACCTCCCATGTGGTGCAGCCGACGCCGTAGGCCGATTCCTTCAGCACGTGCGGCACCGTTTCAAATACGTCGCGCATGACCGAGGCGATAAAAGGAATGATCATCAAGGCCAGCACAATCCCGGCAGCAAGAATACCGATCCCGATGGGCGGGCCGGAGAACCAGCCGCCGATGATCGGCACGTCGCCCACCCACGCCTGCAACGGCGGCTCGACATACTCGGCAAACAGCGGGGCAAAAACAAAAAGCCCCCAGATACCATACACAATGGAAGGGATACCCGCGAGCAGTTCAATGGCGCTACCGAGGGGACGGCGCAGCCAGACCGGGCAGGTTTCCGTCAGGAACAAGGCGATCCCGAAGCTGATCGGCACCGCAATCAACAACGCCAGCACGGAAGTCGTCACAGTGCCATAGATGGCTGCCAGCGCGCCGAACTTGTCGTCCGGCACATTCCAGATGTTGGTCCACAGAAAAGCCGGTCCGAAGGTTTTGAGACTTGGCCACGCCTCGATGGCAAGCGAGACCAGTATTCCCACTAGCGTGGCCAGAACGACAAAGGCAAAAAGCTGGGTCGAATAATGGAAAAACATGTCCTGCAGGCGAAATTTTTCGACCTGCGCGGCATGAAGTTTGATGCTGTTAGTATCGCTGCTTTGGTTCAAGATGACAGTTCGGTCCGGTCGCATTCAACTTCGTGAAGCCCCTCTTACGAGGGGCTTCGCGAAGTCCGGCTTGGGGGGGTTAACACCCAAGCCGGCTCACGCAATTTTGTGATTACTTCATTTCTTGCATACGCGCTTCCACCAACTTAACGACATTGCTCGGCAGCGCAACATAACCCAGGTCCTCCGCCATCTTCTGACCATGATTCAGCGACCAGGTGAAGAAGTCCTTGACGGCCTTCTGCTTGGCGGCATCCCCATGCTCGAAGCTCAGTACGTAGGTGGCAGTGACGATGGGCCAGCTAGCCTTGCCAGGCATGTCCAGCAGATCCGGAGCCATGGTCTTGGTCTTGAAATCGGCGTGGGCGGCGGCGGAAGCGATGCCAGGCTGGGTCGGAGCCACGAACAATCCCGCCTTGTTCTTGAGCTTCACGAAATTCAGGTTGTTGGCCTTGGCATCGGGATAATCAGCATAGCCGATGGCACCGACGATCTTCTGTACGTTCGCCGCCACACCCGGATTGCCCTTTCCGCCCACCGCGTTGGCCGGCCAGTTCACAACAGTATTAGCACCGACGTCGCGCTTGAACTCCATGGACTGCTTGGCCAGGTAGTTGGAAAACACGAAGGTGGTGCCGGATCCGTCGGAGCGATGGGCGATCGTGATAGCCAGGTTGGGCAGCTTGACGCCGGGATTGAGCTTGGCGATGCGGGCATCGTTCCACTTGGTGATGGCACCGCGGAAGATGTCGGCGGCGACCACACCGTCCAGCTTCAGCTCGTCGGACTTGATGCCGGGCAGGTTCACCACAATGGCGACGCCACCGACTTCGCTCGGGAACTGAACGAGATGGAACTGGCTCAACTCTTCTTCAGTCATCGGAGCATCCGTACCGGCAAAATCAACGGTCTTGGCCTTGATCTGCTTCATGCCGCCGCCCGAACCGATACCCTGATAGTTCACGGTATTGCCCGTGGCAGCCTTGTAGGCCTCGGCCCACTTCGTATAGGACGGGTAGGCGAAGGTGGAGCCGGCGCCTGTGATGTCTACGGCCAGCGCGCTAACCGAGAAAGCCAGGCCCATGGCCGCAGCCAGAGTGCCTTGAGCCAGTTTGTTGAGAGTACGCATGAGAATATCTCCAGTAGTAGTTGACGTTGCCGCATGGGCGACGTCGCCATACTAACGGGCGAATATTACAGATATATTTCAGGACAGGAAATCACTCGCCTGTGGCTGCGGCCTTTACGGCCGCGGCGATTGTTTCAGCCGTGTGTCGTACCAGATCGGCGTCGCGCCCTTCCACCATCACGCGGATTAGGGGCTCGGTGCCGGATGCGCGCAGGACGATCCGTCCGCTTCCATTCAGGGCAGCTTCCGCCTCGGCCACCGAGGCATTGACCCCGGATGCCGCATCCAGCTTGAAGCCTTTTGCTACCGGCACGTTGATCATCACCTGGGGATAGGTTTCCAGGTCCGCGGTGAATGCATCCAGCGTCTCACCCGTTTCGCGCAGCGCGCGCAGCACCTGCAAGGCTGAAACAATCCCGTCGCCCGTGGTGTGTTTGTCAAGGCAAAGAATGTGGCCGGAAGTCTCGCCGCCCAGCGTCCAGCCGTTTGCGTGCAAGCGCTCGAGCACATAGCGGTCGCCTACCTTTGCACGTTCGAACGGGACATGAATCCGGGCAAGCGCGTGTTCCGTGCCCAGATTGGTCATCAGCGTACCGACAACCCCGCCCTTCATGTAGCCAGTCTGGATGCGATGGCGTGCGATGACGTAGACCAGCTGGTCGCCGTCGTACACTCTTCCCTGCGCATCGGCCATCATCAGGCGATCGCCGTCGCCATCGAGCGCTATGCCGATGTCCGCATGGTGCGCGCGTACCGCTTCGGACAGGGCCGGAGTATGGGTCGCGCCACATTCGTCGTTGATGTTGAACCCGTTTGGCTCGTTGCCGATGGCGATCACCTCGGCACCCAGTTCGTGCAGTACGTGGGGCGCGACGTGATAGGTCGCCCCGTTGGCGCAGTCGACCATGATGCGCATCCCGCGCAGGTCGAGGTTATTGGGGAAGGTGCTTTTGCAGAACTCGATGTAGCGCGCCGCCGCATCCTCGATGCGGCGGGCGCGTCCAAGCTGGCGCGCCTCGACCGTATGGATGGGCTGCTCCAGCCGCGCCTCGATCGCCTCCTCCACACTGTCGGGCAGTTTCTGCCCACTGGCGGAAAAGAACTTGATGCCGTTGTCCTCGAACGGATTATGCGAGGCCGAGATCACGACGCCCGCCTGTAGGCGCAGTGCCCGCGTCAGATACGCGACTGCCGGCGTCGGCATGGGCCCGGTCATCAGTACGTTCACCCCGGCGGCGGTGAAGCCGGCTTCCAGCGCGGCTTCCAGCATGTATCCCGAAATGCGGGTGTCCTTGCCGATCAGCACGGTCGGATGCTGGTTCGGCGGCAGGCTGCCACGATCTGCCACCAGAACCTGACCGGCAGCATAGCCCAGATGCATCACGAACTCGGGCGTAATGGGCGACTCCCCCACCCTGCCTCGCACGCCGTCGGTACCGAAATATTTACGTCCCATCCCTCAATTCCTCCACTGCATTCCAGACGGCCAGTGCATCACGCATGGCCGCCACATTGTGCACCCGGAGCAGACGCGCACCGCGTGCCACGGCAAGCAGGTGCGCTGCCACTCCGGCAAATTCGCGCTCATCGACCGGGCGTCCCGTCAGCGTCCCCAGCATCGTCTTGCGCGACAGCCCAGCCAGCATAGGCAGGCCCAGTTCGGCCAGACGATCCAGGTGCTTGAGCAGGGCCAGGTTATGTCGCAGTGTTTTGCCAAAGCCGAAGCCGGGGTCGATCACTAACCGCTCGCCCGTAATCCCGGCTGCTTGGCAGGCCTGCACCCTGGCCTGCAAAAACCGTTTCACCTCCTCCACCACGTCGGCATAGCAGGGCGCCTGCTGCATGCTCTCGGGTTCACCCTGCATGTGCATGAGACATACCGCCGCGCCGCTTGCCGCGACCGCTTCCAGCGCGCCGGGGGCCCGCAAGGCCGCAACATCATTCACCATCGCCGCCCCTGCAGCGAGCGCTGCTCGCATCACCTCAGGTTTCTTGGTATCGACCGATACCAGGCAATCCTCACGGACGAGCGCCTCGATCACCGGCAGCACGCGCCGGATTTCCTCGTCGGCTGGCACAGCCTTCGCGCCGGGGCGGGTGGATTCCCCTCCGACATCAAGGATGTCGGCGCCTTGTTCGCGCAGTTTGAGCGCGTGGGCAATCGCAGCTTGCGCATCGGACAGCCGACCGCCGTCCGAAAAAGAATCGGGCGTGACATTGACGATACCCATGATGCGGGGCCGAAAGAGCGGAAGGCGGTGCGAGCCAGCGTGGAGAACAGACATAAAGACAGAGGGGCCGAAGCCCCCCTATTGTAATGGTGATGGCGGATCGCCGTTCAGGTCTCCTGAGCGGGCTGCGCGGTCGGAGCCGGGGCGCTGGGCTTATCGCCACCGCTGGCGGGCGGCTGCGGCGCAGCCGACGGCTTAGGTGGACGAACCGGACGGCCCGCCATGATGTCTCCGATCTGTTCGGCATCGATGGTTTCGAACTCAAGCAGCGCAGCAGTCATCGCTTCGACCTTGTCGCGATTGTCGGTCAGTATCTTCTTGGCCAGCGCGTATTGCTCGTCCAGAATTCGGCGGATTTCCGCATCGACCTTCTGCATGGTGGCCTCGCTCATGTTCTTGTGCGTGGTCACCGAGCGGCCCAGAAACACTTCACCCTCGTTTTCGCCGTATACCATCGGTCCCAGCGCCGCGGACATGCCATAGCGCGTCACCATATCGCGCGCGATACTGGTCGCACGCTCGAAGTCGTTCGACGCACCGGTCGATATGCTGCCAACAAAGATTTCCTCCGCCACCCGGCCGCCGAACAGCATGCTGATCTGCGCCAGCATCTGGTCCTGGTACAGGCTGAAACGATCGATCTCAGGCAGCGACATGGTTACGCCGAGGGCGCGGCCCCGGGGAATCACCGTTACCTTGTGCACCGGGTCGCAACCCGGCAGCGTCATGCCGATGACTGCGTGACCCGACTCGTGGTAGGCCGTCTTCTTCTTGTCCTCAGGCGTGATGACCATGGACTTGCGCTCAGCGCCCATGAGGATCTTGTCCTTGGCCTGCTCGAAGTCCTCCATGTCGACCAAACGCTTGTTGCCGCGCGCGGCAAACAGGGCCGCCTCATTGACCAGGTTGGCGAGGTCAGCACCGGACATGCCGGGCGTACCCCGTGCCAGGATATCGGCACGCACGTCGGGTGCAACCGGAACCTTGCGCATATGCACCAGCAGGATCTGTTCGCGCCCGCGGATGTCGGGCAAACCCACCACCACCTGGCGGTCGAAACGGCCCGGACGCAGCAGCGCAGGGTCGAGCACGTCAGGACGGTTGGTCGCAGCGATCACGATGACCCCCGTAGTCGCCTCGAAGCCGTCCATTTCGACCAGCAGCTGGTTGAGCGTCTGCTCGCGCTCGTCATTGCCACCGCCGAGACCGGCGCCGCGCTGACGGCCGACGGCGTCAATCTCGTCGATGAAGATGATGCAAGGCGCATTTTTCTTCGCCTGTTCGAACATGTCGCGCACGCGCGCGGCGCCGACGCCGACGAACATTTCGACAAAATCGGAACCTGAAATGCTAAAGAACGGGACCTTGGCTTCGCCGGCGATGGAGCGTGCCAGCAGGGTCTTTCCGGTTCCCGGCGGGCCAACCATCAATACGCCGCGCGGAATACGCCCGCCCAGTTTCTGAAACTTGGACGGGTCTTTCAGAAAATCGACCAGTTCGGCGACGTCTTCCTTTGCCTCGTCGCAGCCTGCAACATCGGCAAAGGTCACCGGGTTGGCATTTTCGTCAAGCAACCGGGCCCGGCTCTTGCCAAACGAGAACGCACCACCACGGCCGCCCCCCTGCATCTGGCGCATGAAGAAGATCCACACGCCAATCAGAAGCAGCATGGGGAACCACGAAATGAACAGGCTCATAAGGAAGGACGGCTGTTCTTCCGGCTTGGCTTCGACCTGGACGCCGTACTTCAGCAGATCGGACACCATCCAGGGATCGCTGGGCGCATAACTGGTAAAGCGCTGGCCATTGCTGCGCTCGCCCTTCAGCACGTTGCCTTCGATCACCACCTTGGCGATCTGCTGCTGATGCACCTCCTCGATGAACTGTGAGTACGGCATCTGGGACTGCGCGGTGTGCTGCGCGCCGAACTGGTTGAACACCGTCATCAAAATGACAGCAATGATTAGCCAGATGGCGATGTTCTTGGACAAATTGTTCACGTTAACTCCTTGGTGCTGATGAATACAGCACGTTTAGACTCATTCTAAACCCAGTCTTGCGGGCTTGTCACTGCATCTTCCTGCGGCACTGTCCGCGCTGCCAGGGGACGGCGCCCGAGCAGATAGACCTCGGTGCTGCGATCGCGCGATGCGTCGGGTTTGCGGATCACCACCTGTTCGAACGCCTGCCGCATCTGCGCCCGAAAATCCTCAAATCCAACCCCTTGAAACACCTTGACGAGGAAAGCACCGTCCGCTTTCAGCCAGTTCACCGCAAAATCAAGTGCCAACTCGCACAACTCGTAATGCCGCGCCTGGTCACGAAGCATCACTCCGCTGATATTGGGGGCCATATCGCTCAATACAAGGTCAACCCGTCTGGATTGCAATTTTTCTTCCAGCCAAGCAAGTGCCGCCGGCTCGGTAAAGTCGCCTTCGAGGCTGTCGACACCCGCCATCGGCGCCACCGGCAACAGATCGATCGCCAGCACCCTGCCCTGCTTCTTCATCTTCTGCACCGCCACCTGGCACCAGCTTCCGGGCGCTGCCCCCAGATCCACCACGGTCATTCCGGGATGCAACAGGTGGTCGCGCTTGTCGATCTCCAGCAGTTTGTAGGCGGCGCGCGAGCGGTAGCCGTCCTGCTGCGCCTTTTTGACATAGGGATCCGTCACGTGTTCGTGCATCCAGGCACTGCCCGATTTGGTTCGCTTCGCTTTCTGCACCATCTCTATCGGCTACAATCCGCGCTCAGGTTAAGGAAGACGCATGAAATCACTCACGCCCGCACAACGGCAATTTCTCAAAGGCTTGGCCCACAATCGCCAACCGGTAGTCATGATCGGCAACCAGGGCTTGACCACCGCCGTGTTGAAGGAAATCGAGCGCGGGCTCGATGCGCACGAGTTGATCAAGATCAAGGCCGCGAGCGACGAGCCGGATACCCGTCGTACCTGGATGGAGGAAATCTGCGCCGCCACCGGTGCGGCGCCGGTACAGCAGATCGGCAAGATATTGGTTATTTATCGCGCTGCCGGCAAGCCAGTGATCGTCCTACCCGCTTGAAGCTTGCTGGCAGCGCTAGCGCGCCAGCCCCGAGCGCCAGACCAGCAACAGCCCCAAGGCACTCTGGATCAGATAAAGGATGCTCGACACCCCATGCCAGCGGGCAAAGCGGTCGGCAAAAACGCTCTGCATCACGGCGTGGGGCATGGCCTGAGCCTTCAGGCTCTGCATGATGGGCTGGATGCCGAAATGGCCGGCCAGTGTGAGCGCCAGCATCAGCACCACCGCCCAGAAAAACAGGGTCTTCAACGCAGCGGCACCGTCGCGGGCAAAGCGGTAGACCAGCAGGTAGGTCCCAGCGGCGATACCGATCCACGCCATGACCCCGAACAGCCTGCCGGCCAGCATGCCGGCCAACTGCTTGTCACCCAGACTGGCAAACAGCATCGGCGCGGCAACGTAGCCGATCGCCCACATACCGCCGATCCACAATACCAGCATTCCGCCGGCAAGGCCGTCCCAGAAGCGCCGCATGCTATTTGTACTGCACGTCCAACACTTCGTACTGGCGCACGCCGCCCGGGGCCTGGACGTCCACGCTGTCGCCCGCATATTTTCCGATCAGCGCCCGCGCGATAGGGGACGATACGGAAATCTTGCCCTGCTTGATGTCTGCCTCGTCGTCGCCGACGATCTGATAGGTCACGGAATCACCCGATTCGACGTCTTCCAGTTCGACCGTGGCGGCGAAAACGATGCGACCATCCGCATCCAGCGTTGTGGGGTCAATGATCTGGGCATTGGCCAGTTTGCCTTCGAGGTCGGCAATGCGGCCTTCGATGAACCCCTGCTTTTCCTTGGCGGCGTCATACTCGGCGTTTTCCGACAAGTCGCCCTGCGCGCGCGCCTCGGCAATGGCCTGGATCACCGCAGGGCGTTCCACGCTTTTCAGATGTTGCAGTTCAACGCGCAGCTTCTCGGCGCCGACGACGGTGAGGGGAAATTTGTTCACAACCTTGCCTCTTCAGATCAGTGCAGTCGCTGATGCAACGACTGCAGGGAATACACTTTCAGTTCGTTGCCATGCTGCATACCCATGCAGGCGGCGCGCGCACCGGCCAGTGTGGTGAAATACACGACCCGGCGTGCCAGCGCTTCGGCACGGATGGCATAGGAATCCTTCACCGCCTTCTTGTCTTCGACCACGTTGACGATGAAGTCGATATCGCCATTCTTGATCATGTCGACAATGTGCGGACGGCCTTCCTTGACCTTGTTGACGATCGCCACCGGGATGCCCGCCGATTCGATTGCCTGCGCCGTCCCGCGGGTTGCGACCACGCTGAAGCCGAGGTCGTGCAGCATCTGCGCCACCTCGATCACGGCGCTGCGATCGCCCGAACGCACACTGACAAACGCGCGTCCGCCCGGCTTGGGCAGTTCGGAGCTTGAGGCCAGCTGCGACTTGACGAAGGCTTCACCGAAATTGTCGCCAACGCCCATGACTTCGCCGGTCGACTTCATTTCCGGGCCGAGAATGGTGTCGACACCGGGGAACTTGCGGAACGGGAACACCGCTTCCTTCACCGAGAAATACGGCGGGATGATCTCTTTTTCGAATGCCTGCGACTTCAGCGAAATGCCCGCCATCGCGCGCGCAGCAATCTTAGCCAGCGGCGCACCGATCGCCTTGGATACATAGGGCACGGTACGCGACGCGCGCGGGTTCACTTCCAGCACGTACACGGTGTCGCCCTGGATCGCGAACTGCACGTTCATCAGGCCAACCACTTTCAGCGCCTTCGCCATTGCCACCGTCTGGCGGCGCAGTTCATCCTGCACGTCCTGCGGCAGGCTGTAGGGCGGCAGCGAACATGCCGAGTCGCCCGAATGCACGCCCGCCTGCTCGATGTGCTGCATGATGCCGCCGATCACCACCTGCTCGCCGTCGGACAGCGCGTCGACATCGACTTCGATGGCGTCGTTGAGGAAACGAT
Organism: Hyphomicrobiaceae bacterium; assembly: GCA_050258175.1. GTDB lineage: Bacteria > Pseudomonadota > Gammaproteobacteria > Burkholderiales > Thiobacillaceae > Thiobacillus. Next base: position 2,212 of record JBLMYH010000091.1, on the reverse strand, counting down.
CGAGCAGCACCGGCGACTTGTTCGACACCTTGACCGCCTCGGTCATGTAGCGGCGCAGGTCAGCCTCTTCGCGCACGATCTCCATCGCACGGCCACCCAGCACGTAGCTTGGACGCACGACGAGGGGGTAGCCGATTTCCTCGGCCATGCGGATCGCGCTATCGGGATTGCGCGCGGTGCGGTTGGGAGGCTGCTTCAAGCCCAGGTCGTGCAGCATCTGCTGGAAACGCTCGCGGTCTTCGGCGGCGTCAATCATGTCCGGGCTGGTGCCGATGATGGGCACGCCGTTGCGCTCCAGATCGCGCGCCAGCTTCAGCGGGGTCTGGCCGCCGTATTGCACGATCACGCCGAAAGGCTTCTCGATGCGCACGATCTCCAGCACGTCTTCCAGCGTCAGCGGCTCGAAATACAGGCGGTCGGAGGTATCGTAGTCGGTCGACACGGTCTCCGGGTTGCAGTTGACCATGATGGTCTCGAAGCCGTTTTCGCGCAGCGCCAGCGCGGCATGCACGCAGCAATAGTCGAACTCGATGCCCTGGCCGATACGGTTCGGTCCGCCGCCCAGCACCATGATCTTCTTCGCATCGGTCGGGTGCGCCTCGCACTCTTCCTCGTAGGTCGAGTACATGTAGGCAGTCTGCGTGGAAAACTCGGCCGCGCAGGTATCGACCCGCTTGTAGACCGGGTGCAGCGCCAGCTCGTTGCGGCGCGCGCGCACCGCATGCTGGTCAGTGTTCAGAAGCTTGGCCAGCCGGCGGTCGGAGAAGCCGGCGCGCTTCAGCACGCGCAGTTCTTCGCGCCCGAGATCGATCAGTGCCCGCCCTGCCAGCGAAGACTCCAGTTCGATCAATTCCTGAATCTGATCGAGGAACCACGGATCGATTTTCGATACGGCGTGGATTTCCTCCAGGCTCATGCCGACACGGAACGCGTCGCCCACGTACCAGATGCGTTCGGGCCCCGGAGACATCAGCTCCGCCTCGATTTCGTCGCGATCGGTGGTCTTCGGGTCGAAACCGTCGACCCCGACTTCGAGGCCGCGCAGCGCCTTCTGCAGCGACTCCTGGAAGCTGCGGCCCATCGCCATCACCTCACCAACCGATTTCATCTGCGTGGTCAGACGGTCATCAGCCTGCGGAAACTTCTCGAACGCAAAGCGCGGCACCTTGGTGACCACGTAGTCGATGGACGGCTCGAACGAGGCCGGGGTCGCGCCACCAGTGATGTCGTTCTGCAGTTCGTCGAGCGTGTATCCGACTGCCAGCTTGGCCGCCACCTTGGCAATCGGGAAACCGGTCGCCTTGGACGCGAGCGCGGAAGAACGCGACACACGCGGGTTCATCTCGATCACCACCATGCGACCGTCTGCCGGGTTGATGGAAAACTGCACGTTGGAACCGCCGGTATCCACACCGATCTCGCGCAGCACCGCGAGGCTGGCGTTGCGCATGATCTGGTATTCCTTATCGGTCAGCGTCTGCGCCGGGGCGACGGTGATCGAGTCGCCGGTGTGGACGCCCATCGGGTCGAAATTCTCGATCGAGCAGACGATGATGCAGTTGTCCTTGCTGTCGCGCACCACCTCCATCTCGTATTCTTTCCAACCGAGCAGCGATTCCTCGATCAGCAGCTCGTGTGTGGGCGAAGCCTCGAGGCCGCGCTCGCAGATCGCGAGGAATTCATCACGGTTGTAGGCAATACCGCCGCCCGAACCGCCCATGGTGAACGACGGCCGGATGATGGTCGGGAATCCGAGCGCGGCCTGCACTTGCAGCGCCTCCTCCATGCTGTGGGCGATCGACGAGCGCGCCGAACCGAGGCCCAGCTTGGTCATCGCCGCCTTGAATTTTTCACGGTCTTCCGCCTTGTCGATCGCGTCCTTCGATGCGCCGATCATCTCGACACCGTACTTCTCAAGCACGCCGTGCTTGGCGAGATCGAGCGCGCAATTCAACGCAGTCTGCCCACCCATGGTAGGCAGTAGCGCATCGGGGCGTTCCTGCTCGATGATCTTTTCCACCACCTGCCAGGAAATCGGCTCGATGTAGGTGACGTCGGCCATCTCCGGATCGGTCATGATCGTCGCCGGGTTGCTGTTGACGAGGATGACCTTGTAGCCCTCCTCGCGCAGCGCCTTGCATGCCTGCGCGCCGGAATAGTCGAATTCGCACGCCTGCCCGATGACGATGGGGCCGGCGCCGATGATGAGAAT
>JBLMYH010000090.1:0-9052 GCA_050258175.1 Hyphomicrobiaceae bacterium | reverse complement strand
CCGCCAACGTCGTGACCGGTTTTCTCGGCGGCATGGGCGGCTGCGCGATGATCGGCCAGAGCATGATCAACGTGAACAACGGCGCGACGCAGCGGCTGTCCGGCATCGCCGCCGCGCTGTTCCTGCTGTCCTTCATCCTGTTCCTGTCGCGCTACATCGAACTGATCCCGATCGCCGCGCTGATCGGCCTCATGTTCGTGGTGTCCGAAAAGACCTTCGAGTGGGGCAGCCTCGCCGCGCTGCGGCGCGTGCCCCGGAGCGATGCCTTCGTCGTGGTCGCCGTGACGGTGATCACCGTGTTCACCGACCTCGCCATCGCGGTCGTCACCGGCGTGATCATCGCCGCGCTGGTGTTCGCCTGGCAGCACGCCAGACACATCGGCGTCCGCGTCAGCAACGAGGGCGGCTGGACGCTCTACACGCTCAGCGGCACGCTGTTTTTCGCGTCCACCGCAGACTTTCTCGCCAAGTTCACCCCGGCCGACGACGCGGACGAAGTGGTGATCGACTTCGCCGGCGCACGGGTCATGGACCATTCGGCCGTCGAAGCCATCGACAGCCTCGCCGAACGCTACCGCAAGGCGGGCAAGCGCCTGCATCTGCGTCACCTGAGCCCGGACTGCCTGGAACTGCTGACCCAGGCCAAGGACATGCTCGAGATCGACGTGGGCTCGGACCCGCACTACCACATCGCGGACAACAAGTTGGGTTGAGTCTGGCGCGACCCTGTACCGGCGGGCTTGCCCTGCCCAGCCCGCCGGTACAGGCCCCGGCGCGCATCAACAGGGTGTCGCTGCCATGCGGCAGCCGCTCCCAAGTCATTGAAAATCAAGCAGGGTTTTACACGGCCGGGCAGTTTTGTTACAATGCTTTTGCACAATAAGATTTTGTGCAATCCAGCGCTGGTGATCCAGCGATGCAGGCGAAGCCACAAACCGAATAGCAGCATTGCTCGCCGCCTGCGCCCATGACTTATTCTGCCCGCCCTGCCTGGCTTCGACGCCCCCGGAGGTGCGTCTGCCTAGCGCCCTGATGCCTGTTGGCACGGCAGGACCCAAGCGGCCAGGCTTGCGCTATGCGCATCCTGGGCGACCTTCCAACGAGCGTGCTTCACCGCCGCCCCGATTTTGGAGATTTCATGCCCGACATGACCGAACGTTCCGATCCGAACCCGCTGGCCCCGCTGCCTTCGCGGTTTTCCCCCCTCGCCCGCGCCGCCGTGCTGGGTGCCGGCGCCTGGGGCACCGCCCTGGCCAGCGCCCTGCAGCGCGGTGGCGTGCCGACCTGCCTGTGGGCCCGGCGCGCGGACGTCGCCGAATCCATCCACGCGCACCGTCGCAACCCGCAGCATCTGCCCGGCATCGAGCTGCCGTCCGGCCTCGGCGCCAGCACCGATATGGCGCAAGCCGTGCAGGGCGCGCAGCTGGTCATCCTCGCCGTCCCCTCGGTCGTCATGCGGGCCATCGCCCGGCAGCTCGCGCCCCTGATCGCCCCGGATACGGTGGTGCTGACCGCGAGCAAGGGCATCGAGCAGGGCAGCGGGGCCCTGATGACCCAGGTGCTCGACGAGGAACTGGGCTCGGCTGTGCTGACCGGATCGATCGGCGGGCCGAGCTTCGCTGTCGAGGTGGCGAGCGGCAAGTCGACCCTGCTGACGCTCGCCCTGCCGGCGCTGGAGCGCTTTCATCCGCGCCACAAGATTGCGCGCAGGCTCGCCGACAGCCTGGTGCAGCAGCTCGCCGGCGCCGGCGTGACGCTGGAACAGACCCGCGATGCCGTCGGCGCGCAGGTGGGCGGCGCGCTGAAGAACATGATCGCCATCGCCTGCGGCATGGCGACGGCGCAAGGCATGGGCGAAAACGCGCGCGCCGGCATCATCACGCGCGGGCTCGACGACATGAGCCGCCTCACCCAGGCCATGGGCGGTCGCATCGAGACGCTGCTGGGCTGCAGCGGGGTGGGCGATCTGTTCCTCACCGCCGCCTCCGAGCATTCGCGCAACACCCGGCTCGGGCTGCGCCTCGGCGGCGCCGGCGCCCAAGCCGTCGGCCACGCCGACGAGCTCGCAGAAGGCGCGGTCAGCGTGATATCGGTGGAGATCCTCGAGCGCAAGTACGGGCTGCAACTCAACGTGGCCGCCGCGGTGCGCGACGTGCTGCAGCAGCGCCTGCCGGTCGAACGCGCCCTGCAGCGCCTGCTGCACGAAAGCGCGCCCGGCATGCGGCCGCCCCTGGCGCGGCCGCCGAAGCCTGCCGTGGCGCGTCCCCCGATCGGGCACGGCGGCGAATCGCGACCGGCCGTGCAACCGTGGAGCCTGAGCTATGCGTGACGCGGGCGGCAGCACGCCGCGAACGATCCTCGCCACCGACCTGGACGGCACCTTTCTCGGCGGCAGCGCCGAGCAGCGCGCCACGCTGTACGACTGGATCGCGCAACGGCGCGAGGAGATCGTGCTGATCTTCGTCAGCGGGCGCGGCCTCGATTTCATGCGCGGGCTGGCCAAGGAACTGCCGGTGCAGCCCGACCACATGGTCGGCGACGTCGGCACCAGCGTCGCCTGCGGTCCCGCCTGCGAACCGCTGCCGCACCTCGAGCAGTGGCTGGACGCCAGCTGGCCGGCCGACGCGCACGCGCTGATCGAAGAAACCATGCAGCGCCATCCGGGGCTGAGCGAGCAGCCGGTCGTCGGCGGCCGCCGTCGCTCCTACTTCTACCGGGACCCCGAGCATGCCCATGCGGCCCGGCACGACGTGCAGAAGCTGGGCTTCGATGTGCTGATCTCGGACAACCTGTATTTCGACGTGCTGCCGCGCGGCGTGCAGAAGGGGCCCACCCTGCTGCGCACCCTGCAGGCGCTCGATCTTCCCGCGCATCGCACCCTGGTGGCCGGCGACACGCTGAACGACCTGTCCATGTTCGACACCGGGCTGGCTGGCGTCGCCGTGGGCAACCGCGAGGCCGCGCTCGATGCGGCCATCCAGCAGCACGGCAACGTGTATCGCAGCCCGCATCCGGGCGCGGCCGGCGTGCTCGACGCGCTGCAACGCTTTCACCGAACGGAGGACCCCCATGGCTTCATCACTGGTCATCGTCTATCACCGGCAACCCTATGAGGAACACGTCGTAGGCGGCAAAACCGTCTTCAGGGAAAACGCCAGTCCGAACGGCATCGTTCCGGCGCTGAAGGGCTTCATCGGGCAGACCGAGCGCGCGAGCTGGGTCGCCTGGAAAAAATCTCCGGCCGGCAAGCCGGTCAAGTTCGAACGCCGCATCACCGTGGAAGACAGCTACGGCAGCTACGAGGTGGTGCGTCTGCCGCTGACCAGCGAGCAGATCGGCCAGTTCTACCACGTCACCTCGAAAGAGGCGCTGTGGCCCATCCTCAACAGCTTCCCCGCGCTGTATTCGACCGAAAACTGCGACTGGGCCACCTTCCGCGAGGTCAACCGCCTGTTCGCCGAAGCGGCCTGCGAGGAAGCCGCGCCCGGCGCCGTGGTGTGGGTGCACGACTACAACCTGTGGCTGGTACCGAAATTCGTGCGCGAAATGCGGCCAGACGTGCGCATCGCCTTTTTCCACCACACGCCGTTCCCGTCCGCGGATGTGTTCAACATCCTGCCGTGGCGCGACGAGATCATCGACAGCCTGCTTGCCTGCGACCTGGTCGGCTTCCACATTCCGCGCTACGCGCGCAATTTCGTCGCCACCGTGCAGTCGCTGCGCCCGCTGGACGAGGTGGTCGAGCGCGCGGTGCCGGCCGAACTGCTCGCCACCGGCACGGCGCTGTCCGAACCGCTGACGCCGGTGTCGATCAAGAGCGGCGGCCGGAAGATCCGGATCGACGCCTTTCCCATCGGTACCCACGCCGGGCTGATCCGCAGCACGGTGCAGCAGGACGACAAGCTGGCGCAGGTCGCGCAGATTCGGCGCGACATCCCGCAGGAAACGATCATCGTCTCGATCGGCCGCGTCGACTACGCCAAGGGAACCCGCGAGATGCTGCTGGCCTACGAGCGCCTGCTGCATCGCCGTCCCGAGCTGCACGGCAAGGTCAAGCTGCTGGTCACCGCGGTGGCGGCGGCCGACGGCATGCGTGCCTACAAGAAGGCGCAGCAGTCGATCGAGCAGCTGGTCGGCCGCATCAACGGCCATGTCGGCACGCTGTCGTGGCAGCCGATCCTCTTGTCGACCACGCCGATGCCGTTCGCTGACACGCTGTGCTATTACCGCGCCGCCGACATCTGCTGGATCACGCCGCTGCGCGACGGCCTCAATCTGGTCGCCAAGGAGTTCATCGCCGCGCACGTCAACGAAAGCGGCGTGCTGGTGCTGTCGGAGTTCGCTGGCGCAGCGGTCGAGCTGCAGGACGCCGTGCTGGTCAACCCCTACAGCCTCGCCCAGATGGACGCGGCGATCGACCGCGCGCTCGACATGCCGCGCGCGGAGCAGCGCGCGCGCATGCAACGCATGGATGCCCTGATCGACCGCTACGACATCGGGCACTGGACCCGCCATGTGCTGGAGCTGTTCGGACAGCTGCGCGCGCCGTCCGCCGCAATCCGCAACGCGGCGTGAGGGCCGCTCCGCCCAGCCAAACGCCGAGGACCCCGAGCCATGACCCTGCGCAACCAGGTCCAGCTGATCGCCTACCCGGACCGGATGGGCGCCAACCTGGCCGAACTGTATGACCTCCTCGACCGGCACTTGTCGAAGGCCATCGGCGGCATCCACATCCTGCCGCCGTACCCGTCGAACGCCGACAACGGCTTCTCGCCGCTGACGCACAAGGAAATCGATCCGCGGTACGGCAGCTGGGCCGACATCGAACGGATCTCGTCGCGCTTCGACCTCTGCCTCGACCTCACGCTGAACCACCTTTCCGACGAATCCGAGGAGTTCAGGGACTTCGTCGCCAAGGGCTACGCTTCGGAGCATGCCGACCTGTTCGTGCACGTCGACCGGCTCGGGCCGATCTCGCCGGACGACCTGGCGCGCATCCACATCCGCAAGGAGAAGGAACCGTTCCGCGAGGTGGTCTTCGCCGATGGCAGCCACGGCCGTGTCTGGTGCACCTTCACCGAGCACCAGATCGATCTCAACTACAACTCGCCCAAAACCTATGCGTACATGGAGGACACCATCAAGTTCCTCGCCGCGCGCGGGGTCAAGCTGTTGCGCCTCGATGCGTTCGGCTACACGACGAAGAAGATCGGCACCAGCTGCTTCCTGGTGGAGCCGGACGTCTACGACATCCTCAAGTGGATCGATGGCGTCGCGCGCGAGAACGGCGCGGAAACGCTGCCCGAGGTGCACGATCACGCCAGCTTCCAGTACGCCATCGCCCTGCACGGCATGCATCCCTACGGCTTCGCGCTGGCGCCGCTGTTGCTCTACTCGTTGTTCGACGCCAACAGCGTCTACCTCAAGCAGTGGCTGCGCATGTGTCCGCGCAACCAGCTCACGGTGCTCGATACCCATGACGGCATCTGCATCCCGGATGTCGAGGGCGTGCTGCCCAAGAGCGAGATCCAGGCGGTGATCAACAACGTCAGCCAGCGTTCGGCGGACCCGATCCTGCGTCGCTCGGCCGCCAACGTGCACAGCGTCGGCGCGATCTACCAGCTCACCTGCACCTATTACGATGCACTGAAGCGCAACGACGACGCCTACATCGCCGCCCGCGCGATCCAGTTCTTCGCGCCCGGCATCCCGCAGGTCTATTACGTCGGCCTGCTGGCCGGCACCAACGACCAGGAGCTGCTCGAGGCCACCGGCGAACAGCGCGACATCAACCGCCACCCTTACAGCGCGGCCGAAGTCGACGCGGCGGTGCAATTGCCCGTGGTGCGGCGTTTACTGAAGCTGATGGAATTCCGCAGCAGCTATCCGGCGTTCGACGGCGTGTTCCACCTGATGTACTCGAACGAAAGCAGCGTGGCCATGTGCTGGCGCAGCGGCGAGTTGCGCTGCGAACTGTTCGTCGACCTCAACTTCAAGAAGGCGACCATCGGCTATGTGGACGTGAAGTCCAAACGCTGGCTGAGCATGGGCTGCTAGGCAAACGCCGGACCATGCCGACCCGCTGGCGCTTCGCCGGGTCGGCCTTGCGTGCCTGGGCGACCGCCGCCGGCCACCGCGTCAAGCGGAATGTCTCGCGCCGCGCCCGCCCACCCTGCGTGCAATCGCCGATGCACATCAGGAAACGGGCGGTCTCCTCAGCAGGTCGTGCAGGTCGGCATCCGGCAGGTAGCGCCGGTAAATCCTTGCGAAGGTGCCGTCCTCTTTCAGGCTGTCCAGGGTCGACTGCCAGGCTCGCACCACGTCGGCGGGCGTGTCCTTGGACATGGCAATGTAGAAATAGGTCTGGCCCACGGTGAAAACGGGCTCCAGGTCATTCATGCTGTATCCGGCGCTTCTTACGATCTCGGGGACCGTGACGTCGGTGAAAATCGAAAGCTGCACCTCGCCGTTCATGAGCTGCCTGACATTCGCCCGGGGATCCGGGGAGCTGCGCAGGTTGCGGAAACCATCGCGCTGCAGCTGCTGCTCGGTAAACCAGTTTGTCGTTGTGGCGATGGCGGCCGTCTTCTTGGCCTCTTCCAGGCTGTTTATCCTGATCCCGGAGCCTTTCTTTGCATAAAGAATTGCGCTGTTCTTCCCGACGGGCCCCACCCACTGGAAGCGCTCCTCCCGCTCAGGCGTGCGCTCGGCGCTGAAGAGGACCACCTTCGGATAGAGCAGCGCCATGTTGTAGGCGTTCTTCCAGGAAGTCAGCCGGATGTTGTCCGGAATGCCCTGGCGGGCGGCGATTGCCCTGACCAGGTCCGTCACGAATCCGGACGGCTTGCCATCGTGCATGAAGGTGACGGGCGGGTAGTCCTCGGTCACCAGCTGGAAGATGCCGGGTGGGACTTCGGTGGGTAGCCACTTGGCGTAGATCTTCGCAAAGCTGCCGTCCCGTTTCATTGCATCCAGCGCGTTCTGCCAGCGGGCGACCCGCTCCGGCGAGGTTCCCTTCGAGAACGCAATGTAGACCAGATCGGTCGACAGGGTGAAGGCATTCGTCACGTCATCCATCGATGCCCCGATTCTTTTCAGCGCGGCCGGCATTTCCGTGTTGCTCGAAACAACCAGTTGAACCTTTCCATCGAGCAGCTTGCGCAGGCCCGCCTCCCTGTCCGGAAAGCTTTCGGTATTGCTGAAGCCTTCCTCCCTGAGCACCTGCTCCGAATAATATTTCCTGACCGTCGCGATTCTCCCGGCTTTTCTCGCCTGATCCAGGTTGGAGATCTGGATCCCCGATCGCTTCAGCGCATAAAGATTGGTATCCACCACCGCGAGAGGGCCAACCCACTGAAAACGGCCCTTGCGTTCCGCGGTCATGACCGTGGAAAAAAGGGCGACATTGGGGCGCTCCGAAAGGGCTTGATAGCCCTCCGGCCAGGCGACCATCTGGATGCTTCCAGCAGTGCCGGTCCTCTTGACCAGCTCCCTGACGACTTCCGTCGCCAGGCCGGTTATTTCGCCATCCTTGGTGAAATTCAGGGGAGGGTTATCTTCCGTGAGGATCCTCAGGGCGCCAGCATCCGTCGCCGAAGCCTGAGCGCCCGTGGCAAGAAGCAGAACCGACAAGGCCATCAGCCACGACAAGAAAACATATCTTTTCATCATCTCCCTCCGCCCCCTGCCACCTTAGCCCGCGGTCGCGTCAAACCACACCGATGTCCTCGTTCCACAGTCCGGGACTCCGGGCGATGAATTCACGCATCAGCTCGATACAGGCCGCCTCCTGCAGCACCTCCACCTGCACCCCGCGCGATTTCAGCAGGGCCTCCTCGCCGCGGAAGGTCTGGTTCTCGCCGATGACCACTTTCGGGATGCCATATAACAGGATGGCGCCGCTGCACATCGCGCATGGCGACAGGGTGGTGTAGAGCACCGCCTCGCGGTACACGCTGGCGGGTTGGCGGCCGGCGTTCTCCAGCGCGTCCATCTCGGCGTGCAGGATGGCGCTGCCCCGCTGCACGCGCCGATTGTGCCCGCGGCCGATGATGCGGCCCTGATGCACGAGGACCGAGCCGATCGGAATGCCGCCCTCGGCCTGGCCGGCCTTTGCCTCTTCAATCGCTGCTTCCATGAATGCGTCCATGACTTGGGACGTGATATTCGGCCCGACCGCTTAGACTGCCGCGAGCTTGTCGAACTCGTCGATGGTGACCGCGGGCGCGGTGCGGAAGGAGATCCCCAGCAGCCTGCTCAGGCCGAGCGATACCTGCATCGCGCGCTCCGTGTCGGGCAGGTCCAGTATGACGACATAGTCGACTTCTCCGAGCAGCGCGTAGCCGGCCTTGAGTTCGCCGCCATGCTTTTTGATGATGGCCAGCGCGTCGTCCGTGCGCTTGGCGCTGATGGCCTTCGCCGCCTCCGGCGTCAGCCTGCCGAACATGAGATAGGTCGCCATGACAACGTCTCCTTAATCCAGGGTGCGAGGAAAGTTAACTATAGATGCCGCGCGTGATTTTTCCGGCCTTGCGGGGAGGTGGGGCGGTTCCACGGTGCCCGTGGCGGATTTTGCATTGGTCAAGACAAGCTTCTTTCCTATCCTGCTAACAGGAGGATGTGCGCATGTCCGATCAGCTTTACCAGTATGAAGAAACGCGCGAACTCGTTGCTTTGGTGAGCGACGCGACCGAACTCGTCGCCGCCAAAGGCGAGGCGGCGTTCGACGATTTACGAGTCGCCGGCAGCCGCTGGCGCCAGGGGGAGACCTACGTCTTCGTTCTGGATCCCGAGGGGACAATGCTGCTCCATCCCGATCCGGCGCTGGAAGGCAGGAACGCGCTCGACCTGAAGGACGTCAACGGGAAGCCGATCATCCGTGGGCTCATCGAGGCCGCCGCGGCCCTGCCCGACAAGCCGGAAGGCTGGTACCACTACCAGTGGCCGGTTCCGGGCGGGCTGCTGCCTCGCTGGAAAAGCAGCTACGTCCGGGTCGCGATGGCGCCGTCCGGCAAGCGTTATGTGGTCGGCAGCGGGGTGTACAACGACCGCA
>JBLMYH010000089.1:0-2945 GCA_050258175.1 Hyphomicrobiaceae bacterium | reverse complement strand
TCGAAGCGGTCGGGCGCGCCGTTGTAGCCGTCCACCTGGTCGGTGACGATCATGCCCTCGGAGCCGTCGTTGATGCCGTCGTAGGCGAGGTCGGGCGCGCGGCGCACGCGCCGCTGCCCGGCGTTGTAGATCCACGCCGAGCGCTGCTCGGCCACCTGGTCCACCGGCTCGTGCACCAGGAAGATCGTGCCGCGCAGTGTCGCCGGCTCGGTGAAATAGCCGAGCGCGTAGAACAGCCGGTTCGGCTCGGCGTCGGCCATGTTCTGCGCATAGATGCGCGACGAGCGGAAGCCGATCTTGTAGTAGTCGCCGTTGGCGCGCACCGGGAACGAATGACCGACGCGCGTGGTGCCGCCGCCGACGTAACGCACGAGGTGGTTCCAGATCGCCTCGAGGCCGCTCTGCGGAATCGGGAACGGCGTGGTCGAGCCGCCGAGGTTCTTCAGGCCGAACCCGTTCAGCTCGACCTTCGGTGCCTGTTCGCGCACGCGATCCGTGACTTCCTTCGGCAGCGCCGCCGTGCGCCGCGTGGGGTACACGTTCATGCGGAAGTGCTGCGGGTATTTCTTGAGCAGCGCCTGCATGCCGGGTGACAGCTTGTCCGCGTACTGCGCGGCGTTCGCGGCCGTGATCGTGAAGAGTGGCTTGTCGTCTGGGAACGGATCGACGTAACCCTGCTGCGGGTTCCAGCCGGCAGGCGGCTGGGTAAGGCCACCTTCCCAGGCGGGAATGCTGCCGTCGGCATTGCCGGCGCGCTCGGCGCCGATGGGCGTCAGGTCCTTGCCCAGGCGCGAGAAATCGCGATCGGCAGCCGGTACCTGAAGGGAGAGCAAGACAAGAAGAACCAGTGCGCTTCTGACTATTTGCATCTTTCGAATGCTACCAGTCGGTTGCTGGCGACTGTCACCGCTTAAGATTGAGCCTCCGTCCTGGGTCAGTCGATTGCGTGGTCCACTTGGACCATGCTATATGTCTGGTCCGGAGTCCGTGCTCAGATTCAGGTCAGTCGAATCACCGGACCAAGAAAGGGACAGCAACCCGATGCCTATGGAATGGGCTGTTGAATCGGCATGGACCGTCGCTGGGACGGGCTTTCGAATTTCTTTCCAGTGCCGACGCACCGTTGTCGACCACGTCATTGTGGTCGCACTTTCAGCCTGGAATTCGCCCGAAGCATCCGAGCGGGCGTTGCGGGTGAAATGGCCTGACACATCTACGTTGGGGCCGGTTTGCCGATCATCGCCAACTGGCAGACCAGCCTAATGCAGAGCTTCTCTGAGTCGATGTTCAAGTCAAACATCATATGGAGTAGGAAATGAACAGACCTGCACGGACGCCCCTGCTGCGGAGAATCGTGCTGCTTGTGGGGATGGTGGTCTACTCTGGAACCGGTGCGGCGGCTTGGTATACGCCGTTCAATTTTGGGGACATCGTGTACACGCAAGGAGCATTCGGGACCCTGGATGCTTGGTATTGCCTGTTTCAGTGCTCGGCCTATATCAACGACGACGGAATCGCGTCCGAGCTAAGCGGCGTTTGGCTGCCTCTCGGAGATCCGTGAATACCAATCCGCTCGAGCCTGAATCAGGCCGCTCGCCGATCAATGGAGGGTTGAACGTCGTGTTCGCAAGGGGATTCATCGTCGCGGTCACAGCCCTCGCCGTCGCAGGTGCAGTGGTGCTGTATGTTCGGCATCCGACGGTGCGCGTTTCTCAAGATCGTGGATTGGCTGGCACCACATCCAGGGACATTGGCGGTGAACGTGGCTCAGCTGAACTCCCAGTGACGGTTGCAGCGAGGCCCGACGACGGCACATCACCGCTTGCCACGCCTGAGCAAGCAAGGCGTGCAGATCTTTCAGCTGGAACTCCGCATGGTGACGCCCACAACCTATGGGGCATGGTCTCCGATGATGGCACCACGTTTCAGCTGAAATCTGCCGCTCGAGCTCTAGATTCAGACGATGTGTACAAGGAAATACTCGACGGGCTATCGAGTAATGCAGATTCACATCAGCAACAGCGAATTGCCGAAATCATCTCAGGCCAGGCCACGGCGCTCGGAACAAACGCGAGCATCTACGAAATGGCGTGCAGTTCGCGCATGTGCGTCGGTAGCCTGGTCTTGCAATCAGACGAAATTGCACGAGACCTGGCCAGAAGGCTCAGCGAGAGCCGGGAAACAAGCGGCATCCATCGCATCATGGTGGAGTCCGACTTCTCCTCTTCCGGTTTGAGGAAGTTCTTGGTGGTGACGGATCCGGCGATGCAGAGAACGGTCGTCTCAGTTGGATCAGACTTCTCGCCGCCGAACCATCCACAACAGGAGGACGTCGACGCGCTTGGAAAAGCCTTGATGGAGAAGAAATCGTTGAAGAGATAGGGTCGTCGCCCGTCAGCCAGTCGTGCTGTCTTGGCGAAACAGTACAAGGCTTGTGTTTCCCCGACACCCGCGGCGCCATTCCGGCCGATCAGACGGCGTGGATAAGTCACCGCATGCCGGGCAAGCGCGTCAGTCCTTGCGTAACTTTTGCCCCACGCGCCGGTACGCCTCGCGGAACGGGATGCCTTCCTTCGCGACCAGGGCGTTCGCCTCGGCCGCCGCATGGATGTCGGCGTCCATGCGGATCCGCTCCGGCCGGAACCGCAGCTGCGGGATCGCGGCCGCCATGATGGCGAGCGACTCGCCGCAGAGGTCGATCGAGCGGAACAGCGGCGCCTTGATCAGCTGCAGGTCGCGCTGGTAGCCCGAAGGCAGCTTGGCCGTGATGCCGAGCACTTCGGCCAGGCATGCCTGCGCCGTCGCCGTACGGCCGCGCACCAGCTCGAACACGTCGGGGTTGCGCTTCTGCGGCATGATCGACGAGCCGGTCGTGAAGGCCTCGGGCAGGTCCACGAAACCGAACTCGCGCGTGTAGAAGAGCAGCAGGTCGGACGCGAGGCGGC
>JBLMYH010000088.1:0-4946 GCA_050258175.1 Hyphomicrobiaceae bacterium | reverse complement strand
GCGCCGGAGCCCTGGCCGGGACCACCTTTCCGATTGACCGCGAGTGGGTGGCCCGTCAGCTCGGCTTCGATGGCGTCACCCGCAACAGTCTCGACTCGGTCTCCGACCGCGATTTCGCCATCGAGTTCTGCAGCTTCGCCGCGATCCTGATGATGCACCTGTCGCGCCTCGCCGAGGAGCTGGTGCTGTGGTCGAGCGCCGACTTCGCCTTCATCGATCTTTCCGACGGCTTCTGCACCGGCAGTTCGATCATGCCGCAGAAGAAGAATCCCGACGTCCCCGAACTGGTGCGCGGCAAGACCGGGCGGGTCAACGGCCACCTGGTCGCCCTGCTGACCCTAATGAAGGGCCAGCCGCTGGCGTACAACAAGGACAACCAGGAAGACAAGGAGCCGCTGTTCGACACCGTCGACACACTCACCGACACGCTGGCGATCTACGCCGACATGCTGCGCGGGGTGACGGTCAAGCCGGACGCGATGCGCGCGGCGGTGATGCAGGGCTTCGCCACCGCCACCGACCTGGCCGACTACCTGGTGAAGAAGGGCGTGCCCTTCCGCGATGCGCACGAAGTCGTGGCGCGCGCGGTGCGTGCGGCGGAGGCGTCGGGGCGCGACCTGGCCGACCTGCCGCTCGCCGAACTGCAGACCTTCAGTTCCATGCTCACGGACGATGTCTATGCCGTATTGACGCTGGAGGGCTCGCTGGCCGCCCGTGACCACCTCGGCGGCACTGCACCGGCACAGGTGCGCGCGGCAATCGCCCGCGCGCGGAAACGTGTTTAAGCCGTATCCGCCAGCGCCACCGGCGGCGCGTGCTCGCGGCAGATCCGCCGCACCTCTGGGCTGCTGAGCCTTTCCTGCATTAGCCCGCAAAAATAGCTGCGCGGTCCGAGCCGCTGGTTGTGGCGGCAGCTGGCGCACACACCGAAGCTACGCTTGCCGCTTTGCGCCTGCACCTGCGCCAGCACCTGCCGCAGCACCACCATCGCCGACGTCACCCGCGCCGGGCTCGCTGTCTGCACGATGTCGCGCCATGCACTCCCGGCGCTCAGCGTCTTCAGCAGCGTAGTGCCGCCTTCGGCCAGGATCAGCCGTACCACCCGGCCATCACGCGGATCGGCATAGCGCGAAATCAAGCGGCGCCGCGCCAGCACCAGCACCGTTTGCGACACCGTACCCTTCGTCAGACCGAGATATTCGGTCAGCGCCTGCGGCGTATTGCTGAAGCGGTTGGCCTGGTTCAGGTAGAACAGCACCTGCAGATGCACCGGCTGCAGCCCTTGCGCTGCGCCAGCTTGTCTTAGATCGGCCCGGGTCAGGAGCGACAGCCGCTCGACCAGGTCGAACAGGGTGAGCGCCTGGCTTTTCAAGTGCTTCTAGAAGCGAACCATGACGCCGCCTTGCGCGGCAATCAGCGCGGCCAGCTTGTCATAGAGCGGTTCGCCGCTCTTGGTGTCGACCCAGCCGGCATCCTGCGGCTTGAAATGGAAACCGCCCGAACGCGCGGCCACCCAGATTTCGCGCGCCACCCCGTGGCGGTTGATGATGATCTTGCTGCCATCGTCGAACTCGACTTCGATGATGCCGTCGGCCGGTGTCTCGAAGTCGAGTTCGGCGTCTTCCAGTGCCTGCTCGATGCGGGCCAGGGTGGTGCCGGCAGCCTGATTGAACTCGGCTTCGCTTGATTCAGTTCTCGTCATGATGTCCCGTGCTAACATTTCGCGCATGAAACTGCGCACCATATATATAGTGTCCCTGCTGCTGTGCGGGCTTGGTCTGACGGCCTGCGGCTCCAAGGGTGCCCTGTATCTTCCCGAAAAACCCTCCGCACCGCAACGGACCACCAATTGAACATCCTGCATCGCATCGACGGCCGCCTCCATCTCGAAGGCGTGGCGCTGGACACGCTTGCCGAACGTTTCGGCACGCCGCTTTACGTCTACTCCCGGCAGGCACTGGAGTCCGCCTACCAGGCCTACGCAGAGGCCTTTTCCCAGACCCCCCACCTGATCTGCTACGCGGTCAAGGCGAACTCGAGCCTGGCGATCCTCAACTTGTTTGCACGGCTCGGCGCCGGTTTCGACATCGTCTCGGGGGGCGAGCTTGCCCGCGTTCTGGCAGCCGGCGGCGACCCCGGCAAGGTGGTGTTCTCCGGTGTCGGCAAGACCGCCGACGAGATGCGCGCCGCGCTTGAGGCCGGCATTCTCTGCTTCAACGTCGAATCGGCCAGCGAACTGCAGCGCCTGGACAGCGTGGCAGGCGACATGGGCAAGGTCGCCCCTGTGTCGTTCCGCGTCAACCCCGACGTCGACCCCAAGACCCATCCGTACATCTCCACCGGCCTCAAGGAAAACAAGTTTGGCGTGCCGATCGCCGACGCGCCCGCCCTGTATCGCCGGGCCGCCAGCCTGCCGAACCTGGAAATCACCGGCATCGACTGCCACATCGGTTCGCAGCTGACCGACCTGTCGCCGCTCGCCGATGCGGCCGACCGCGTGCTGGCATTGGTCGACGCGCTGGCGGTCGAGGGTATCGCACTGCGTCACATCGATCTCGGGGGCGGCGTCGGCATCCGTTATCGCGACGAGACGCCGCCTGACCTCGCAGCCTATGGCCGCGCGCTGGCGGAACGCTTTGCCGGGCGGCGCGAGAAGTTGTTGCTGGAACCCGGGCGCTCGCTGGTCGGCAATGCCGGGCTGCTGCTTACCCGGGTCGAGTATCTGAAGCCGGGCGCGGACAAGAACTTCGCCATCGTCGATGCGGCCATGAACGATCTGATGCGTCCGGCACTGTACGAGGCCTACCATGACATCGTCGCCGTCACCGAGCGAAACGCCCCGACACAGCGCTATGACATTGTCGGGCCGATCTGCGAGACCGGCGACTTCCTTGGCTTTGCGCGCGACCTGACGATCGAGGAAGGTGATTTTCTGGCGCTGCTTTCGGCGGGCGCGTACGGCATGAGCATGGCATCCAACTACAATTCACGTCCGCGTGCCGCAGAAATCCTGATCGACAAGAATAAAATTCACGTCGTCCGTGAACGCGAAACGCTGGACGGCCTGATGGCCGGAGAACGGCTAATCGCTTGACTTTCAGGGCAACCCTCCTGACCCAAGCCTTCCGGTTTTATGGTATCGATACGATACAGTTTGCTTGACCGCGACATTTTTCAGCGGATTGTTTCCGCAACATCTTGACTATTTATTGAACCCCATTGAAAAGTAACTAGAATGAGGCTCACCAAGCGGAGCCTCGGTATCGCCCGTTTCTAGCGGGTTTCGGGCAAGTCGGTTGCCTGTCGGTACCACGCTTTGGAAGTGCAAATTCTGACTGCACGTGGCATCAAGCTGTGATAAGTGCATGTGTTCAACTTCTAAGGAGTGTTAGATGGCAACAGCAAAGAAACCCGCCGCCAAGCCGGCGGCCAAGAAGGCGGCCCCGGCCGCCAAAAAACCAGCCGCCAAGCCGGCCGTCAAGAAGGCTGCAGCAAAACCGGCAGCTAAGCCCGTAGCCAAGAAAGCCGCTCCGGCTAAGAAGGCAGTCGCCGCCAAAAAACCGGCAGCCAAGCCCGTAGCCAAGAAAGCTGCCGCCAAGCCGGTTGCCAAAAAGCCGGCAGCAAAACCGGTCGCCAAGAAAGCCGCCCCGGCAGCCAAGAAGCCTGCGGCAAAACCCGCCGTGAAAAAAGCAGCGCCCGCAGCGAAGAAGCCCGTAGCGAAGAAGGCGGCTCCCGCCAAACCCGCGCCCGCGCCTGCGCCTGCGCCTGCGCCTGCCCCCGCACCGGCGGTACCGGTCATCAAGCCTTTCGGGCTCTAACAGGTCGGGCACTGCCCAATCTGCAACGGGGGCTTGTCCCCCGTTTTTTATGGGCGCCAAGCGCCCGGCATCGACCGAGTGCCGTTCCGGCCCCCGCCGGTCGCCCCCCCAAAAAATGACGAATTCGACCACGGTATCGGCGAAGCTTCGTCAGCGCCGTGGTCGATCCTCCGTCATCTGGATGTCAAACCCACTCGGTTTAATGCGGTTTTCAACGCCATCAGACATTCCAGGAGGCTGGCATGAACCCTGCTCGATTCCTTGCAAAAGCAAGACAGGGAAACACGGAGATGATCGAACTCGAACCCGGCAATGCACTGGACATCACTTTGAAGGAAGATGCCCACGGCCGCGACCGCGTCGTGGTGACTCTTCAGGCGTACGGGTATGAACTCAATCTCACCCCGCATCAGGCCCGCGTGCTGGCCACGGAATTGATCATGGCGGTGAACCGATCCGAAGTGCGCGGTAACCTGGAGCAGCGCCAGAACATGGTGCGTGGCACACAACCGGCGGAACAGAAGCGCAGCCCGCTCAATCAGCCTTCTGCAAAATAGATTCAGGCCAGTCGGCTTCGACTGGACCAGGGTAGTGGGCAGCCAGGCCGAACTACCCGATAAGTAGCCTCCGCATTGTCGGGGGTCCGCCATCCATGATAGGGTGGCACTAGGCGCGAAGGTTCGTCCTCGCGCCTTTTTTGTTTCTACACCCTTAGCGGGTGTTTTCATAACATTGCGGGAATCAGCATGGCCGTCATCGAACTAACCAAGGACAACTTCGAATCTACTATCAACGGCAACGACGTCGTCGTCGTCGACTTCTGGGCGCCGTGGTGCGGCCCCTGCCGCGGGTTTGCGCCGATTTTCGAAGCAGCATCCGGCAAGCATGCCAACATCGTGTTCGCCAAGGTCAATACCGAGGTCGAGCAGGAACTGGCCGGTTACTTCCAGATTCGCTCCATTCCGACACTTATGGTGTTCCGCGAGCAGGTCATCCTCTATTCCGAGGCTGGCTCGCTGCCGGCCAACGCGCTGGACTCTCTGATCGAGCAGGTCATGGGGCTGGATATGGCCCAGGTCCACAAGGACATCGCCGAACAGCAGGCGCAGGGCCCGGATCACGCCTGAT